>CAXNER010000272.1:0-3278 GCA_964201315.1 Legionellaceae bacterium | reverse complement strand
AAAGAGGTATCGATTGCTATGTAGTTGGGATCGCCTAGATCAACATAAATGCTTCGGTAAAATTTATTTTGTTCCGTAAAGTTGATTTTTTTTGTCCCATGAGTGCTTTGACGAATGGCCGCATATCGACTGAGTTTTAATATATTGCCATTTTTACTATCAACAACTAATCCTCGAATAGCGTCTTGAAAATTAAATTTAAATTTTTTAATGGATTCTGGATAGTGTTTATTTTTTATAAGCCCATCAATGACGAGTTTATAGACAAGCGCCTCAAAATTTTTTGTTTTATAGCGAATGAGGGTGTGATCCATGTCCAAGCCAATGTACTTGATTTTTTTCATGTTTAAAACACGATTTACAAAAACTGATTGGGTCACTCTCGGTCCTTAATTAATGTTTCAATAACACTAGGATCTGCTAATGTGGATATGTCACCTAGCTCATCCAGTTCATTGCTAGCAATTTTGCGTAAAATTCGCCGCATAATTTTACCGGATCGCGTTTTTGGAAGACTGCTCGCCCAATGAACTGTTTGAGGGGTCGCTAGTGGTCCAATTTTATCCCTTACTTGTTGAATCAATTCTTTTTTTAGGGCGTCTGTTGGTTTGGCATCTGCTTTAATTGTTACAAAAGCATAAATAATTTCGCCTTTAATATCATCAGGGATGCCAACCACGGCAGCTTCAGATATGGCTGGGTGGGAAACCAATGCGTTTTCTACTTCTGCGGATCCGATACGGTGACCTGATACTTTAATTACATCATCATTGCGACCCGTTATCCAAAAATTACCATTTATGTCTTGGTAGGCCCCATCGCCGGTCAAAAAATGTCCCGGAAATTTTTTAAAATAAGTGTCCTTAAATCGTTGTTTATCACCGTAAATAGTTTGCATAAGTCCTGGCCACGGTGCATTGATGACCAATGTTCCCTGGAGTCCTTTTTTTACAGGTGCTCCCTCATCATCCAAAATATCAGGAATTATCCCAAAAAATGGCACGCCTACAGAGCCAGGGACCGACGGCGTGGCTCCTGGCAATTGGGTAAGAAGGGTGGCGCCTGTTTCAGTTTGCCACCACGTATTGACAATAGGACAGCGTTGTTCTCCGACCACGTCGAAATACCACTCCCAGACCTCTGGGTTGATGGGCTCACCAACAGTACCAAGCAATTTAAGACTTTTCCGGCTGGTTTTTGTGACCCATTTATCGCCCTCATGGCGCAGTGCGCGAATGGCTGTAGGTGCTGTGTAAAAAATATTGACCTGATGTTTGTCAATAATGTCCCAACACCGTGAAAAATTAGGATAAAACGGGACTCCTTCAAACAGCAGCGTGGTGGCACCATTCGCCAATGGACCATACACGATATAGGAATGCCCAGTAATCCACCCTACATCTGCGCTGCACCAGTGAATATCACCATCATGGTAATCAAAAATATAGTAATACGTCATTGCTGCATAGACTAAGTAGCCCCCAGTGCTATGCAATACGCCCTTTGGTGTACCTGTGGAGCCTGAGGTATAGAGTATGTATAAGGGATCGTTCGCATCCATTTGTTCTAAAGGACAATTCGTATCCGCGTCTTTCATGGCGTCGTGATACCAGGTATCGCGTGTTTTATTCCAATCAATAGGATTGCCCGAGCGCTTCACTACGATAACGTGATTAACATCGGGGCATGATTGCAAGGCTACATCACTGTTTTTCTTAAAAAAAGTTGTTTTTTCGCCACGAACGCCTTCATCAGCTGTTATTAACACACGACAATCAGCGTCGAGAATGCGAGCATTTAAGGCTTCTGCTGAAAACCCACCGAATACAACGGAATGAACGGCTCCAATGCGTGCGGAGGCGAGCATGGCAATCACTGCCTCAGGAATCATTGGCAAATAAATACAGACACGATCACCTTTTTTGACCCCTTGATTTTTAAGCACGTTTGCAAATTTACACACCTGTTCGTGGAGTTGTTGATAAGTAAAGCTCAGGGTTTCATTTGGTTCATTGCCTTCCCAAATAAGGGCAATTTGATGTTTTCGTGTTTCAAGATGGCGATCTACACAGTTGTAGCACGCATTTAATTTACCGTTGATAAACCAATTGATATCCATTGAATTAAAATCACCACGGGTGATTTCTTCAAAGGGCTGGGACCAGGAAATAAATTTTTTGGCGTGCTCCGCCCAAAATCCAGAAGGGTCGTTAATGGAACGTTGATAGAGCGAGTGGTATTGTTCTTCATCAAGATGGGCGTGTTTGGAAAACTCAGAGAGAAGGGTGGTGTACGGTTTTTTATTACCCATGATAGCCTATCCTTAGCCAAAACAGCGCTAGTATATCATCGTTTTAGCCGGTTTTGCGAGGGTGTTTGAACTGCAAATTATTCAGATTGTCGATCCAATTCATTGTGAACTAAAACAACACATTGAGAGGCAAATAACATTTTAGGTCCAAGGTTTATCTTTGTAAGTCCACGTCGCTCTAATCCCTTAATGCTGTTTTTAGGCATTGGAAGGTGATCACTTAGAACGAAAATTCCTTGTTGCTCGACTGTTATTGAACGGATATCAGCCCCTTTTTTATCGAGCAAGTACACAGGACTTTGTTCTTGCAATCCCTTCATCAACGTATCGAATCCAAACCCACACATCTTAATTCCGGGTTCAATGGTTTTGATAAGGCCTTTGGTGACGTTAATGCCTCGTGCTAATGCCGAGGAAATAACGTCAAGAATGGCTTGCTCATGAAAACCTGGGAAGGAAAGGCCATCGTTTGATGAGAAGACTAGCGTGCGTGGAAAATCGGGCGTGCTATCTAAAACAACATATACTTCTACGTCTGAGCGGATATTTTTAGAAATGTAGAAGGCATTAGCTAACGTGTGAGCAATAATTTCAAAATGTTGGCCGGACCCAACTTGGGAGCATACCTTTTCAGCTTTAACGGTGCCTTTTCTGGCGCGAATGACGAAGGTACGCATCGGATCTCCCACAAACTATATTGTTATTACTAATCGCCAACGATGCCATGTCCTGTATGAACTGTTTCATCCAAACCCGCCGCTTCAGTGAGTGCAGCTACATTAGCCTTGGTAAAAAAGCCATCGAAACCATGGCAGCGCTCTACATATTCGGTGATTAATAAAGAATGGCTCGAATGTTTTGAAAAAATTTGTTTTAAGTCGGGCTCGTCTTTACAGGCACCAAAAACCTTTGCTAAAAATCCAACATGGGCTTTCTCGCGTAAAGTATCAATCACAAAATCAATGTT
>CAXNER010000271.1:0-3007 GCA_964201315.1 Legionellaceae bacterium | reverse complement strand
TTCCATTTATAACGTCCTTATCATATAAAACTAGTTACACCTGGGCAAGGTACTTTTTCAATGTTATTCGTGTAAGGCGGATATTTGTCTAGAGTCGGCCATCCTTTGTTGCGCTCTCGACGACGTTGATTTGATTAGGTTGAGCGATTGAAATTAAAGGCAAATTTTTGATTTTATGTAACCATTGAGATAGCATGGTATTTATTATATTTACAGCTTACATTTTCCTCTTAGCATTGTGATTGGAATTTACTCCAAGGATTGGCACGCAACATGAGCTATCAATTAAGAATTACCTCTATATTGCGAATAACTCAAAATAGTCAGACCATAATCAGCAATCAGCACTAGTTTTTCTTTTATTTCATCTTGTCTTAACCCCCAACTATTTGATCCGAGGTTTTTTCTGCTTTCGCTATTTTCCTTGTTTGGGGATAGTCGTGCGCTTTAGCACGTCAAAGCTGAATCGAGGTTGTTTGTTATTTTCTGCTGTTTATTTTAATTACCCATTGTTTTTTATAAATCCATTTTTAGTACTTGTGTTGTCAGCAAGTCTTTTAACAGGTAATGCATTCGCCGGTACTATGGGGCCTATAACCCAGAAGCCAGATTGGACCTGGGTGGGGACGTTTAGCGCGGGACCTGTTTGGCAAAATGGTGGCACCACACAAACCTTTTATCTGACACCGACTATCGAAAAAACCTATGCCGCAAATACGACTACCGGAACTTTATTTGATGGCGAGGTGTTTGCCGGGGTGCAAAAGAGAGTCACCAACACCTTAGAAGGCCAGCTTGGATTAGCGATTGCAGCGACCAGCAATGCGAAACTTTCGGGTGTGATTTGGGATGATGCGGACCCTGAGTTTGCTAATTACACCTACAGTTACAAATTACAGCACACGCATGTGGCCGTGAAAGGCAAGCTTCTCGCCGATGTGGGCTATTGGCTCACGCCCTGGATAAGCGCAAGTCTTGGTGTCGGGTTTAACAATGCCCACTCTTTTAATAACACACCTTTGATTTTTGAAGCATTACCCAATGCGAATTTTTCTTCACACACGCAAACGTCGTTTACTTATACGTTGGGGGCAGGTGTCCAAAAAGCGTTGAGTGTCCATTGGCAGGTTGGAGCGGGCTATGAATTTGCGGACTGGGGCCAAAGTGAGCTTCAACGCGCCCCGGGGCAAACGATGGGCAGCGGCCTTGGATTAAACCATCTTTACGCGAACGGTTTATTACTGAATCTTACGTATATCGCATAAGGACAATAGCATGATAAAACAAGGTATTAATAAAGTGGTGCTCATCGTGACTGGCGTGCTTGTGATGATGACAGTTGTGCATGCGAAGCAACCGTGGATTTACTCCGCACCCAATCCTACCAGTGTAAGCGTTTCCGAGGGTGGAAGTGCGACGGTTACCTATCCGGTTACCAGTCAAGCGAACAAACCCAAATCCTTGGTGCTACAAACGAATCCTCCGGCGCCTTACCCTTCAACCCCCGGGATTACTGCATCTGCCTGCAATCTTCCTAAAAAGGGCAGCACGTGCACGCTGACGATTACGATTGATGGTAGCCAAGTTCCAGCGACTGGGATTCATGGAGGCCCTTATCTGTGTCAAGCAGATAGCAATAGCGCCCCTAACTCCAATCAATGCTACCAACCGAGAGCCGCCAATTTACTGAGTATCACTAAAAACACAACGCAAGCGACGAGCTTATCGGTGAGTGTGAGTAATCTTGCATTAAGTGTGACGGGATATACGGAATATGGTGTTACTGGAACCCCAACCTCAGGTGTTGCGCGTTTAATCACCGTGACAAATACGGGTAGTAGCACAGCCACCAATCTTTCATTGGCCTATCCTGCCTGGCCCTCAAGTACAATAGCCACAGACACCTGCACTTCAACGTTAGCGGCTGGCGGAACATGCACCATTACGATTCAACCAGGCAATACGGCCACATCAGGTGGCGCGAGCCCGTGCACGACGAGCAGAGCAGCCCCCATCCCACAAGCCATTTCAGTCAGTGCAGATAACGCAAGCACTGTTTCAAGCAATGTTGTGATACTGGGCTATGGTTGTATTTATCAGAGTGGTTATGTGTATGCCTTTGATGATACAACTGCAACGACGGGTAGTGTGGGTGGAAAAGTAGTGACTACCTCGGACCAGACAAACGGTATTGTTTGGAGCTCAAATGGTAATGGAGGCAGCTCTACATATTTCACTTACGACATTATTCCCTTGATAGGTGACAGCGTGACAGGCGTTAGTCCAACTTACGATGCCGCTCAAGCGCGGTATAATACGACTTACTCAAATCCCCTCGGTTTTCAGTTCCCTGACCAAAGCTCATTTGCTTCATGCAGTGGCGCTCTTGATGGAGCCTGTAACAGCAGTAACATTTTGGCGCTCTATAGTATCTATATAACCAATTCACAGGTAAATACAGTTGCTTCGGGACCAACGCCTACCAATTTTTATGCAGCAGGATTTTGTTCAGGCCCTATTGGCAGTCCCAGTCACTCCGATTGGTATTTACCGGCGATTTGTGAAATGGGTTATTATAATCCCGGAGTTGGAAGTAATAACGCCGGATGCGGTTCCAGCGCCACACCTACGCTGCAAAATATCCAAACCAGCCTGATAGACCTCAGCAATTTTACTTCACCTGCAGGCGTCTACTGGAGTTCTACCGAGGACTCTGGCCTTCCACAGACCGGCGCGTGGGGCCAGTACTTCGCGTCCGGTGGCGTCAGCGGTCAGTTCTACTTCGCTAAGTCCGTTCAGCTGGATGTCCGTTGTTCCCGGGCTTTAACTATTTGACTATTGACCTATTTTTCTCTTGACCTTGTTGCAGCCTGCGCAGCGGGGTCATTTTTTTCAGGATAACCGAGATGGCGCTATACACCGAGTTGCCGGTATACCGAGACACATACCAGCTAACCCTTAAAGTATTCGAATTCACTCGTGAGTTTGCGCGAGACTACAAATTCAC
>CAXNER010000270.1:0-3017 GCA_964201315.1 Legionellaceae bacterium | reverse complement strand
GCCAACAATTGATAAAGAGAAACTACAAGCGCTTGAGAATGACGCACTGAAACTACTGCATTCTCTCGAGAGTGTAACTAGCAGTAATGTTTGGTTACCGTTTAAAACCATGCATTTTATTCGTATTGTCCGTCATACAATATCGATTTCTACAAGTATTATTCAGCAAATCGGCTTCTTGAATGAACAAAGTCAAGATGTCGTCCGAGATAATCTGGCTAAATTAAAATATACAATATTACCCGAACTGTTTGGCTTCCTTGATAACATTGAACAAAATGCATTGCTAAGACCTGGTTTATTGTCATATCCACTTATGAGACAGGCTTCACGGTTGTATCAGACGCTGACTGATTATGCAGGAAAATTGGTTAAATTTTCCGAGAAAGGACAAGACTTAGTTACTTTAGAAGATGCAGCATTTATTGATGCACGACTTGAGCACACCTATAGCCGCATGGTCGACAATCAACAAAAAATAATCACGTTAGCTGAGGCCGAGCAAGCGTATTTACGCTTTTTTTCAATTCTTCAAGAAAATGAGCCTAAGAAGAAAATCTTTGATCTGCCTCAAGAAATGAGAGCCACTTTGGCTGATTTATACAAAATATTCCAACCTTATATATTGCAATTTGATGTTCCTTTGAATAACGCCATTATTGGTGGCTTGTCGGGGGAAAAAGCGCTATTGGATAGGCTTCCTTTGTTAGGCGCTTTTAGCAACGCGCCCACTGTTAAAAGTGTGTTGCTACTGCAACCCATTTTAGTGTCTCGGTTCATAAAGGCACGTAATACAAGCGGCTTTAATGATGAATTAAATTTTGACATGGTTGTTTCTGTTTCAAGTGGCATTAGGGATTTAACAAGTAAACGTAAAAATCCATTTATTGTTGACGAAGCCCTTGTACTAGCTGTGGATACTACCAAACCAACAGACTTGGTATTTGGAGGTTTTGTCAAAGAAAAGCGAGTTGAGAACATTGAACAATTAACAGCGGAGCAATTATCAACCTTGTTTACGTTTTATGGAAAAAAACGTGCTCAATTAGAAACTGCAATTAAAGCTTATCGTGATTTTTATACATTGCTGTTGGAATTAGACGCGCCAACGTTTTTGAATAAATTTAGTGGGGGGGTGCAAGATAAACTCCGTGGTTTATACAGTATTTTTCAATCTTATTTAATCAGCGACGCCTCTTTATATATATCGGCTGACATATTAAAGGCTCTGGATGTCGCGATTGTTGATAGTTTTTCAATGTGTGGCCCGGGAGCTGATGCGGATGTTGTGGAGAGGCTTAGCAAATCAATCGTTACTGCTCTTTCAGCGGACCCACTCGTTCCTAGAGAGGCAGTTTTTAAAGCATTAGATACAAAAGTTAAAGGTCATTTTACCGCATTGAGTGATCGTTTAAATGAAAGGTATACCGTGTTTGAGGCAATGTTTAAAGGCCATTTAGCTCAAAAAAATAAAGAAAAACAATTGGTTCAAGATCTTAGCCATGCAGGTAGAGCTTATCATTTGATCAAACATGAGCATTATTCAAAAGCTGTCTCTGGATTTAGAGCGTCACTTTTAAATTTAACGAAAATATTTAACGCGTCTGTAAGTGAGCAAGTATTAAATGTAACTGTGTTAGCTAAATTACGGGAAGATGCCGCTATTGTGTCGTTTAATAAAGATGTAAAAGCAGAAAAAGATAAAAAAAGTTTCAAGCCATTTGTTACATTACCATTTCCAGAATTGTTAGATGTTAATCAGGCACTGGCACAAAGTAGTCAAGTGTTAGGGCTTAAGCAATTGTTCAATTGTTTATATCATCTGGAACAGGTAAGTATTAATTTAGAAAAATTAAGCGATAAAAGCTCTAAAGTTACCTATGCACAGGATGTTTATGCGATAGGTAGTGAGTTGAAGGATGCGATGACACTTGCAAAAGCGATCATGGCTAATCCTGGTTTGTCATTGATTGCCGGAGAAGTCATTTTGCAGCTTAAAAATGGTTACGCGGCATTGATGAATCTGCGAGAGCATTATTTTCCAGATGTCATTGTGGAAGAAGAGAAAGGGGTTGCTCCAAAGGAACATGGTGCTGTTTTTTATATATTAAACGCTATGATGGTCTTACCAGAGCACATCACAGCATTTCGTAAGGGAGATGATTTATCCTTTGATAAAACACTCCCGATACATAAACACGCAGAAAAAGTAGTGGCGGATATTGAACGCATCATAGCCAAATCTAGCTCTTATTTTAAACTGTTCTTTGAACTACCAGCGATGTATCGATTGTTTGGCGATTTAAAAGCACGGCTCGCTACTTTAGCTTCTGCGTCACATGATATTGTGTTTGATAATCTGGCGGCTATCAATGATGAGGTGTTAACAAAAATTATAATAGAGGCTGACCGGTGGGAAGATAATTTTGGTTTAAAGTCAGGCACACTCACAAAAACCATGAAAGAGATTTTTGATGCATTTTATCAAGGACTACTTAAGCCTCTAGGGTTACCCTCGCAAAAACATATAGCACTTGTAGCTAGTTTAATCCCTACTGAAAAACGTAGTCTTTTTGCAAGCAAGAGGGCTGATGAGGCTAAGTTTCAGCAAGCTAAAGTAGAAGCAAATTTAATGTTACTTACGCAATTAATGGGCCGCATTCAAGGTTATAAAGAGAACAAGAGTAAAGATCCTACCATGAGGACGACAATATTGTTGCTCATGACGAATGCTTTTAAAGATGCATTGCCAATACTTCAGGAAGAGAAAGCGCACCTTATCCCTATTATTCCTGTAGGTACTGCAGATAGTGGATTATTGGATGGTTTACTAGCCAGCAGCGCTCATGACATAACCAATGTTGAAGCGTTGTCACGTGCCTGTTTAAGCTATTTTCAAGGTTTGAATGCATCTTATAAGCTCACGCTAGATACAGCTAGAGAAAAAACAATATTTTTAGAGGCACTAAAAGTAGCTGAACTAGAGCGAAAAGAGCAATTTACTGAAAAATACACTA
>CAXNER010000269.1:0-3027 GCA_964201315.1 Legionellaceae bacterium | reverse complement strand
ATAGCGTTCTTTAATATGTTTTAATAATTCTTTACGTGTTGCTACACTCATTGTTGTCTCCATCAAACGCTCGCATAAATATTAAGGAAGTACGATTTTATTTGAGGCAACGGTTAACTAATAGTGCAATTTTTCATGAGGCAATGCGAGTGGGTCATTATAATTGTCGCTCATCAATACGCTTTTATTAATGACTGGGGGGTGCCCACTTTGAGAAACGCGCCTTATTGCTTCGGAATAATTAAGAGTAAGTGGTGTGGATGAGCAGTAATTTTTATATGGAAAACGATTTCATCATTAGTTGCGGTGTTGTAATCCAGATGCTTTTCGTAATAGTCAGGGATTACATCGAATCCAATTCGATCTTTATTTAATCTGGGTAGTCGACAAATTTGTGCTGGCAACACCCCATCGTCAATCATAAGCGATAATATTTTATCTGTGTAAACCTTAGGCTGAGCTTCATATAGGTTTGCAATGTAATATTCTTCCCACATTTGAGCAAACCATAGGTAAAAATATTCATAAGTAAAATACTCCAACGGTAAATTAAATAATAACGTCATATCATTATGCGTTAGTCGATCAATTAATCCAGGTTGAATTAAATGCATTAAGTATGCGTTTGTATCTGTTTTACTCGAGTCATTTGGGAAAAAAAGCGCCGTACCGTTTCATGATCTATCTCATACCCATCTTTTTCTAAATATTCCGAGGCAAGTGTTGGCCCAAACCCTTCATATTTTGACGTATAAAGCGCTATAATAGCTTCCTGATGCGGGTTGCTCTTACTTGATTGTCTTCCACGACTTTTATGAGTTAGCCCTGCATCTCCCTCTGCTTCGTAGCGCTGATAGAGTCGCAGGATTTGTCGATAACTCATTTCACATTGAGTAGCCGCTTGAGCCAGCGTCAACTTTTTTTGTTTCACCATTTCTAATAGCGCTTTTCGTAACCGCTCTTTGTCACTCATGATCATCGCTCCCATGCCAGTTTGCTCCTTTTTAGGTTATTTTAATAACATAAAAAGGATACTCTAAATGTGACATTTTCACCGAGTTACGACATGTGGGAAATGTTTTATGTGGGCGCGATGCTTATCTCTATAAAATGTTGTTTTTTGAGATCCTGCAAGCCCCATTAGGGTATACCTCAGCGGAACACCAGTTTGGAACAGTATTTTTGTTCCAATAGAATTGATTATTGTATTTCGGTACGTTGTTATGTGATCATCTAAGTTCTAATGGAACGAATTGATGGTTTCTTACATCAGACGCACAATCAAGATTTATAGGCGCTATCATGATCTGGATGCAGCGCGAGCAATCTTATAAAATTATCTTGCCTCAGGGCAGTAACCCGATATTTTTGTGAAAATCGGAATGTGTAAATACGTTGACCTGATTTTGTTTGTTTAGATGAAATAGCTTCCCATTTCAAACCATGATCAGAATACAATTCTGCCCAAGATAATTTATGAATTTTTTTTAATGTTTTAATCAGGGCAGATAGCTCCTTTTTTTCTAAACCAAATAAATCTTTTTGAAATTCTGGATTATTTAGATCAATCTTTATTAACGTCATTTTTCATACCTTGAATTATTTCGTCAAAATTTTCAGATGGTTTATTTTTTTCCGCCCAGTCGATGGCTCTTTCAATTTTAACGAAATTATTAGCTTGATAAAGCCATTTCTCCGAATCAGGAATAAATTCACCGCATTTAATAATCCAGGTTCCTTCTTCTATTTGATCAACTAGCACCATTTTTCCCGCAAACTCCTTACCTAAGGATACTTGGCCATTTGAACCAATAGTTTTCACTTGCTGTTGATGTATATGCATGGTACACCTCATAATTATATATCTTCGTATTTTTATTATAGCACTAAAACAGTAAATTCGTAATAGCGTATTTCGACGTAATTACTAAATTATAGTCCCGGTCAAATGACTTGACAGAACGCTCAAATACGCACAGTATAACCAGGCCTTTATATCTACTGATCTAATTCAGCATCAGAAGCCCAAAAATCATCTTCTATTAGCCTTATTTTCTTAATTAATCCGGTGCACGTTTTCTCTGTCACACTGGCAAATGCAGTATCAAGTTGCAATAGCAGATTAGCCATGGTGAAGTCACAGTTGCGTGCCACTTGATTTTTCACAATACCCCAGCATGTTTCTATCGGCTGTAGTTCAGGATGATACGGTGGTGTACGCAATAGGAAGCATCTACAGATTTGACTTAACAGTTAGATTACGAACGTGCCGCTTACTTATTGCTCATTATATCGACTTAATTTCGTCATATAGCAAGACAAAATTATTCATTACTATTGATTATAGGATTTTTTTTACCGAATTTATAGAGAAAATAAGCTAAAAAATTATGAATTTCGGTGTTTTTCATTTGTTTGCAGAATTTCTTTTATATTTCAGCATAAAATAGAACATAATTTAAACAAAGTCAAATCTGTAGATGCTTCCAACGCTCTGTCTGTTGCACTCATCCGTTGAGAGCCGTCTTTGCCTTGGAAATACTAAATGACAACGGAAAGAAAGACTTTTTTCTTAACCTTGAGACGTTCCAAAAAGAATCGAGCAACTCAGAACTTTATCCAACTACGGTGAGAATTGGCGCAGCAATAGGTATTGCTTTAATGGCTGCCGTATCGATAGCGCTTGTAACCCTTGTAAGTATTGGACTGTTCAATTTGATCACTCTTTCAGCATTTGCAGTCTTTTTGGCTACTCCAGAGATTTACTCTGCTTTTGATGATGTTTATGAGGCAAAGGAAAAGGGGAAGGTTATTTATGGCTTCTTTTCTGATCGGAAAACTAATGAAAAGGACATTCATCTGAGTGTGCTCACACAATTGAAGCCAGCTCAATACGCAGTTGTCCTTTGTCCGGTGGCGCAGCCAAAAGTGAACCAATAACCGAAAAGCGAAATCGGGCCCATCGTTCTTGGCGAGTGCCAATATCGGGCTTGTTGTTGCTCATAAAAACTCCTGCTTGTTTAAGAA
>CAXNER010000268.1:0-3030 GCA_964201315.1 Legionellaceae bacterium | reverse complement strand
CAGATCAAGGCTTGGTCGCGAAAAAAGAAAGATCAACTGATTAATACATTAAATCCTGAATGGAACGATTTATATCGATCGTTATGTTAGAGATTGTGCCACTGCAGGGAGATCCCTCGCTTCGCTCGGGATGACGTGGGGAGTTACGTATTTTTTTCTGTAATTTTTGTTCTTCCTGTTCTTGCAAGACTTTAATACCTGCCAGAATAGGAGCCTTGTTCTCCTTCGGTACTTTTTGGTCAGTAAGTGATTGTTTTTGTACTTCATATTCTTGTTTATGTCTTGAAACCATTATCGCTTTATCCGCAAGCATGGATTGGTATTCGGTTAAATTATCTTCTTTAAGCTTATGTAAATATATCTCTTTTATTTCTCCATTTTGTTGTTTTAATTTTAACTCTTGTAATTCTGTGTTCCAAAAAACAGACTGATAGCTTGTAGTGCCATCTACTAAGTAAACATGCGTGTCTCCTTGGGTTCCTCGAGCATATAATTTTGATATTGCATTCCAAACACCTATATTTGTAGCTGTTGATAAAGGAGATTCGTGTATGCTCTCTTTCGTAGTTTTTAGATCTAATGCCTCTTCACTTGGTTTATATTATTTGTAGGCGTTCGGTGTAAATGTGGTTGAGAGTTCATTACCAATTTTTTCTAATAAAAACCCTGCGATGGTATTTTCAAGATTTTGTCCTGCAACTTGGGCTTGAACTCTACCTTGTTGACTCCAAAACACGGCCTGTTCACCAGGATTTATGCCACCAATGGGTTTAAAAATTTCTTCCAATCTTGAGGACAACTCATTTATTAATTTATCTCTACTCGGCGACCAAGTTACTTCTCCTTTAACAATTGTCATGCTTTGCTCATCTTTATCTAAGGCTACTTTTGTTTTAAAGTCGATCAATGCCGCAACAAACTCATCTGCCATTTCTTTGATTTTTTCTTTTGATACTTGCTTTCCTGATGCAGCAGCTTTTTGTGACAGATTGACTGAAAAATCATTCTTGAATGCCTCTAAATTATCAAAGCCGCCCATACTATCGACTGACATAATAACGACCTTGTAGAGTAAATAGGTTTCTATATGGTTTATTATAGGGCATTCATGGGGTGTTTTCCTTTTTTGGTGAATTTTCTCACTATGCTCTTGTAAAATGAGTTGAAGACTTCAATTTAAATGCATGGTAAAATTTTTATCTTTTTTTGATTTAATTGTTTCCTATGTGGCGTCTATTGTATCAATTGGCCTCGCCAAAGATTTTTTATCAATTCTCGGGACGATGTATTCCTTGGCTTACCCTGTGTACGTTATTCACGTTGGGTGTTGGTCTCGGTTGGGGTTTGATATTTGCTCCCCCTGATTATCAACAAGGGGATGCTTTTCGGATTATTTATGTGCATGTTCCGTGTGCGTTTTTATCAATGGCCCTTTATGCTTTTATGGGTTTTCTGGCTTTATTATTATTGATTTGGCGCATTAAACTTGCAGGTCTTATTTTACGGATGTCTGCACAGCTCGGTGCTTCCATGGCTTTTTTGGCACTTGTAACTGGAAGTATTTGGGGAAAACCCATGTGGGGTACCTGGTGGGTTTGGGACGCTCGTTTAACGTCTGAATTGATTTTGTTGTTTTTATATGGCGCTATTTTAGCGACAGCGAATGCTTATCAAAATAAAGAGCAAGGTGACAAAATCATTGCGATTTTAACCTTGGTTGGATTGGTTGATTTACCGATCATTCATTACTCTGTGTATTGGTGGAATACGTTACATCAGGGCGCGACGTTGTCCGCTTTTGCCAAACCAAAGATTGATTCCAGCATGCTTTATCCTCTTTTATTAACCTTGATGGGTTTTGCATTTTATTGCTCGCTGACTATTTTGCTAAAGGCACGAAATGAGTTGTTACGCCGTGAGCGTCGCCAAAGCTGGGTAAAAATACTGGTTGAACAGGATGGACTATGAATCAATTCATGCAATGGCTTTCCATGGGCGGGTATGCAAGCTATATTTGGCCGGCGTATGGACTTGTGGGAATTGTTTTAGTCATGAATATCGTGGGTATTAAATGGCAGAAAAAGCAGACCCGACTGGAATTGCAACGTTGGTTTAAGCGTTCACAGCCCCACGGGGCTGACCATAAAATGCCACTCGATCCTTAATAGGTAATCAGTATGATCCTTGTGCGTAAAAAAAAATTGTTTATGGTCATTATGATACTAACTATCTTGTCGATGGTAACGGCTTTAGTGTTATATGCTCTTCGTCAAAATATTAGTCTATTTTATTCACCCACCCAAGTTGCAATGGGAGAGGCGCCTGCTAATCATTCTATCCGTGTGGGCGGAATGGTTGTTCCTGGTAGTATTTCACGGCATTCAAAAGAGCTGTCTGTACGTTTTAAAGTGACTGACTATCAGCATACATTGGTTATAACCTACCGTGGAATTTTGCCTGATTTATTTAGAGAAGGGCAAGGGATCGTGGCAGAGGGACGGTTACTTGATGATCATCAATTTATCGCCAGTGAAGTTTTGGCGAAGCACGATGAAAAATACATGCCGCCAGAAGTTAAAGATGCTTTGGCAAAAGCCGAGCTTATGAAGGTAAAGTCCCGTTTATGATTGCTGAAATTGGTATGTTTTCTTTGGTTCTAGCGTTACTTTTTGCAGTTCTTCTCGTTGTAGTGCCTACACTCGGTTTATGGTCTAACAAATCTTGTCAGACAGACACCGCCCGCGTTTATGTGTGTGGTCAATTTTTGTTTGTGGCCATTGCCTATGTCTGTCTGACACTTTGTTTTCTAGAAGATGACTTTACGGTCAGTTATGTGTTGACCAACTCGAGTGTATCGTTACCCTGGTTTTACAAGCTCTGCGCAGTGTGGGGTGGACATGAGGGGTCTATGTTGTTGTGGGTTGCTATTCTAAGTTTGTGGATGTTGGCGGTTAATTTTTTTAGCAGCGAATGAGATAACGCAATCCGTGTGCGGGTGCTCGTTGTGCTAGGCGGGCTTAGTGTTGGCTT
>CAXNER010000267.1:0-3040 GCA_964201315.1 Legionellaceae bacterium | reverse complement strand
CAAAAGCTCATACAGGGGTGGCGTATATACCATCTCAGCTCCTTAGAGTGTGTTACGAAACTCTTGGAATAGTATAAAAATTCTAATATTCTTTTTTATATCAATCTGACAAAAAATTTGCAATCACTTCACAGGTAAGGATGCGAGTATGGCCTAAAGAAGAGCTAAAATCTGCGTATTGATAGGGCGCGTATCAACAATTATTTTTGGTTTGTCGCCATTCCCATAAATTTTACATCAATCTCTGAAATTAACCGTTGATGGATATTTTCAAAGCCTCGATTGCTCATCACCAACACAGCATCCCCTGGTTGCACTTTTTCAACAACCCCATCAACAATGGCCTCAACGGTTGACAATAGTTGATAAGGACAACACCAAGTTTTTGCAATCTCGGCAATTGAAAATTCACGTGGACTTAGCACATACGCACCGTCAGTAGCAGCCAGCGCATTCGTCATCTCATTAACATGCACGCCTGTCCGCATCGTGTATGAAGCAAACTCTAATACCACAAAAATACGCTTGTGCCGTGCACTTTGTTTCAGGGCATGAAGTGTCTTGAAAATAGCGGTAGGATGGTGAGCAAAATCATCGTATACCGTGACCCCATGACGATTAAATTTAACCTCTAAACGACGCTTTACAGGCGTGAATACCTCTAACGCACGAGCAGCCACTGCAGGACTTACACCAATACTTGCACTGGCAGCAATAGCTGCCAAACCATTCTCAACGTTAAAACTACCAATTAAAGACCAATTCACTTCTGCCACTATATTATTATGGTGCCAGACCTTAAAGGATTGGCCCGTTTCATCGAGCAACTCAGCTCGCCAAGTAGCACCCCCTGTTAGTGCTAAGTCCTCTACTTGACTATATTGACCACGCGCCAAAACCTCATTTAATGCTTTATCATCGCGTGGTTTAATCACTAAACCAGAGGGGGGGATTGTTCTTAGTAAATAATGAAATTGTTGTTGAATCGCCGGCAGATCTGCGTAAATATCAGCATGATCAAACTCCAAGTTATTCAAGATCGCCACTTGCGGCCGGTAGTGCATAAATTTCGGCCTTTTATCAAAAAAAGCACTGTCGTACTCATCGGCTTCTATAACAAACCATTTGCCCTTGCCTAAACAGGCGCTCGTATTAAAGTCAGTGGCTACCCCCCCAATTAAAAACCCCGGTTGCAAGCCCGCCTGGTCAAGGATAAAAGCCAACATGGACGTCGTCGTCGTTTTTCCGTGCGTTCCAGCGACTGCTACTACCCGATAACGTGGCAAGATATTTTCAGCTAACCATTGCGGGCCTGATGTGTATGCAACATGTGCATCAAGAACCGCTTCAATAACAGGCATACCACGCTTAATGGCATTACCAACAATAACGCAATCTGCCTTTAACGCTTGTTGACTATCTTCATAACCTTCTGTCCACGTTATCCCTTTAGCTGTAAGTAAATCACTAACAGGCGGATAACAATTGGCATCACTGCCTGTCACATGGAAACCCATTTCTCTCGCAAGTAATGCCAAAGCACTCATAAACGTGCCACTCAACCCTAAAATGTGTAAGTGCATATTTTTATCGCCAAAATGAAACAATGAGTATATTAAAAGCAAGCAATCCAATGCTTGCCAATACTGCAGGGAAATAATCTATCTCTAATGCGTGTTTGTAAATATGGACGGTCACCATAAATTGCCAAACAGTTAATATTAATGTCAAAATTAAATACACAACCCCTATGAGCAAGGCCAGTGGCTGGGCAATTTTTGTTTCAGCAAGCAAGGGCGCAATGATAAGCAAGGGGAACGCAACCACGTGCACGATGGCGTGCCCCGCTACTAGACACGTTAATGTTTGAATAAAACGACTAGAAACACGTGACGCTTTTAGCAAGAAATAAGTATATAGCGCATAAGAAATGATAAGCGATCCACCGGCCAACAATGATGTGCCCAACGTAAAAAATTGATCAACATCAGCAAGTGCCCATTGTGTGACAACTAAACTATAATAAAAAAAGACTACTGTGCCTAATAGTAATAACGAATAAGGTGTATTGGCTGGCGTCTCCCTAAATAGCGCTACTTGCCAATATCGCTTGATGATCGCAGTCCACATATCAGACATCCTTTTATCAAAAATTATACCGGTTGTTTTTTAAATATACTTACCTGTTGCACAACGGGAACAAGCCATGGGCCTGAAATTTTATAGGTATAACCAGTTACTGTTTGCATCCCTTGATTTATAATTTTACTGGCTACCCATGTGGCTAAGCCAGCGATTGGGCCCCCTGCAATGGTAGCGACAATGGGTAAACTTGCCGTAATATGAGGAGAAATATGCAACAAAACATCATACTGTTGCTTAACCACATCCAAATCTCCCTTCATGCTTGCGTAAGCCACTGGACCATCGATATAGGTATCGCTCGTGTTCATCACTCCATTTTTAACCGTAAAGTTACCCTTGAACACATCAAAACTATAACCATCATTGGATAAATCACTAAAGTCCAATTTAAGCCGCCGAGGAATCGTTTGCAAACTTAAAATACTCAGTAACTTACCCAGACCCAGTTTTTCCTCTGTTTCAGGGCTTAAATGCGTGATGCGTCCATTATGAAATTTTAAGCTCATTTGCCCACTAATCTTATCTAATGAAACCTCATTAATAGCCCCTGGCCACGTCCAGTTAAATTGAACATCGCCTTTATGCGCGTCGACGACTGGTGTTATATGCCAATTTTCCAAACTATCTGCAAGTTTACTAATCTGCAAATCGCCTTGCACATCGGTATTATTTTTAGAACCATCCTGCGTCCAATTACCTTTCATTGTTAATGCAAATGCCGGCGATTTAATATTGCAATAATCAAGTTGCCAATTTGCAACCTTGGTAGTGCTTTTTAACGCAACACCACCCAAATTCACGTCCCCTAATTTAAACGCATCAACCGTTACGTTTAAATTAGGAATATCTGTAGGTTTTAGTTGTAGCGTTTGCGTAGTTCCCTTTGAAGACCGAA
>CAXNER010000266.1:0-3066 GCA_964201315.1 Legionellaceae bacterium | reverse complement strand
GTTTTTCCGCATGTCACACGGGCGATGCAGGGCGTGATCTTGAGTGATCATGATATGGTTAAGCAGTTGATTGAAAAAACACAAACTAAAACTGGATTGAGCGTTAGTGTGAGTATTATCGATAAAGTTTATGAAATAGGAAAAAGAGCAACGGATGGTTTTAAAGAGTCAATGAAGATTGTTTTTGATGAGGTTCTCGGGCGATGGAATTATAGGGCAGTACCCATGTCTGGATGCTCATAAATATTCCAAGAATAGGAAGTTATTTCGGGCGCGATCCTAAGTGATTTTTTCGTATAAGACAGGATAACCACAATTGAGTTCCTTGTTGCATGCCCCAAACAAGAATGTTGCTTATTCATTTGCCTAATCTAGCTTGTTAGTCTAATTTTAAAAGACTGGGTGTTAAACCTTCCCTTTGGTCAATCGAGCGCTTTTTGAGCATATAGGGGCGAACTGCGAGCGAGATAATCATGACAACACCATTATTTCCAGCACATAACGGATTTATCACTATTAAACAGGGGAACGTTGGTGATTGCTATCTCCTGGCTGTTTTGGATTGTATTTTTAATTCAATGGACGACGGATATGCATTGATTAAGGCATTATTTACCCAGGTTAGAGATGGTGTGGAGGTGAGATTTAAGGTTAGTGATCAAAGTCGCAACCTTAATCCTGACCAACTTAGGGGTAAATATGGTTATTATTATGATCAAATACGTAAAGAAGATGTTTTTATTTTAAGTAGAGCTAGATTAAATGAAATTGATCGTTCGGACGAGGGCGTTGAAACGAACTCACTTGCGGTAAAAATTTTAGAACGGTTAAGCGCGTATTATTTTTCGCGTGACTGGGGGAGCGAAGTGTCCTCTTCTACTCGTGGATTGACCAGGACAACTAGTCTTAGTGCGCATATGATTAAACGCAGATTTGACGGTACCCCATCAATGTTTGTAGGAAAATTGCTAGGGATTGAATCCTATGATAGCAGTGACATTGATAAAATCGTCAAATTGAAAAACATCTTTCCTGATCTACCCATCTATATCGATATGAACTATGGCAAAGTTGATGCCTATGGGCGGACACATAGCGCGCATGCATTAAGAATAGATAAGATAGTACCTGATAGACATGATCCGGCAAATTATAGATTTGTGTTGGTCAATCCATGGAATAATGAGATTCGCAAAGAACATCGTTCGCAAGATCTTCAACGAAAAAATTGCAGTTTTTCTATTTATAAAACGAATCCACAACGGTATGAGTTTGCACGGATGTTATTGAGTTCTTCAGATTTACTCAATATAACCCAGCAAATTAAATCACTGAGCCCTTCATTTAGCCCACAGGACATTGAATTCTGTACTCTGTTATTTCGTAATAAAGTGGATCTTCCAATTATTTTTAATGGATTGAGCACTAGGGATCAACAGTCCTTGGTTTTATACATGTCTAATCTGAAAAGTGAACAGGGACGTAAGACGCCTCAGCAACTTTTTGATTTGTTTGATGATAAAATAAATGAGATAAAAATAACTGCGCGACAAAGGGTGATGGATGAAGCCAATACTTATATAGCTGCTTGTGTTCAAGAGCTTAATGCGCTGACCGTGTTATTTGGCGACAAACATTCCAGACAAGCTGTAGATGCGCATCAGAGGCATCTACTCTCACAGCTACAGCGTATCATTCAAAATGACCCGCATCTTGCCGTAATGGAACGTACTCTGGGGTTTATGGCGGTACACCCAACGATTGACCAAGCATCATCAGTGAAAACACAAGAGATTTATACTAAAGCAGAGCAGCAACGAATAAACATTGAACGAGCGCATGAGGTTGTTGACTTGTGTGTTTATCAAATAGATGTATTTCCAGTGTCATTTGAAGCGGCTCGGTCTATTCAAGAGGTTGAAGAGCAGCGTAGGATTTTACTTACGGAGCTTACTGGTGTTGTTGATAACTTTCCACAAATAATGGCTGCGATAGCGATTCTTGGATATCCAGGTATTTGGTTTGGGGATATTGCTCAAGCAGTAACAATACAAACCGATAAAATCAATCACAGTGCAAGGGATGCAAAAGATAAAATTGCTTCTAGGCGAAATGCGGAGCTATTTCTTGAGGAAATTAATTTCGCTATGCATTTATCAGTTGTAAACGACAAAGCGAACGAATTGCAAATGATAGCTGGGGTTGATAATAGATATGACTATTCCGCACAATTAGCAAAAAGGTTACACCTATTATTAGAAACTGCAAAAAATGATTTTATATTTTCAGGGCAATCAAAAGACGAACGTTTAAGGGCTTTTAGGTCAAAATGTTATTGGGCTGTTCGTGAAGCAGTGCCCATTTTGAAGGGCCTTTTTGATTGGCAGGAACTACTTAGTAACATAGAGCATTTGTTAATATCGATACCTGTTGCACATAGGACTCTTTTGCCAATGGCGCGATTTGGATTATTTTCAGATAGAGTAAGTTCTGTTACAGAAATACAAGATGAGCAGGATTTTATGCGAGCAAGACTATAGCGATAAAAAAGTGTATTTCTCAGCGGCGTCACAAATGTGCGAGCGTTTGATAGGTTTTGACCTTATTTTCTAAGATGTAAATGAACATCTTGCACCCATCAAACTAGAGCAGGTAGAACGTCGATTTTATTTTTTTCAATGTCCTTATCACCAGCAAGTTCATGTAGAGCCTGCCTTAATGGTGCGTAACTGCATTGATCTCCGCCTGCAACAATAGTACTGCGTGCTTTGGCAGATAATTGGGGGGCTGTTTTTGAACGTTTTACGCAATGGGTTATATCAACTGTAGCCACTGTGGATTTAATGGATGTTAATTGATAGATGCCTGCTTCAATTCTTAATTTATCGCGCAAATCAGGTAAAATATAGCGTAATTCTGAAGCCCAGACAGCGGCGTCGGCAACGATGACCAGGCAGCCTCCATTGAAGCTACCAACATGGCAATGGGCTTGTAAATTGGGGGGAAGAAAACCGCATAATTTAGAATTTAACTCTTCTAATTGCACGGTGCGCTTACAAATTTCAA
>CAXNER010000265.1:0-3073 GCA_964201315.1 Legionellaceae bacterium | reverse complement strand
AAAAGGCATAGAGGCCTTTTTTGCACCGGCTCATGCTGGCAATAAATTAACGCTATCAGCGCTATCCCATGATGCTTCCCTTTCTACAAACTCTGTGTTGATACGGATGGGTGTAGCGCAGTATAAGTCGACACTACAAAATCATAAATATCCATTGCCAGATGAAGCAACAAGAGACGCACTAACGCTTCATGCGCCAGCGAATAGTTATGAGCATCAAACGATGCGTAGTGATAACCATACCCAATTATTTTCAAGAGACGTGGCCGTTATCCCATTTGAAAAATTGACAAAAACACAGAGGCAAGAACTGAGCACGCGCCATATTGGTCAGGCAGAGATTGTCGAGCGCGAATGCTTCCACTTAAGACGCTCGCCCCAACATCAAATTAAGTTAACGCTGGATTATTTTCAGCAACGGTTGCCGAAACTGTCTGATCAATCTTATCAAGTCTATCTTGAGGCTAATCTATTTGAGCCGGGATTATTGCTTGCTGAATTGAAAGAAAATCCACTTATTTTAGAGCAGATCGATCATTTGATTGATGAGGGCCTAAAATGGTATGCGATGCGCGGTTCAGCCTCGCAAGAATCTATCTTTTTTATTAGATTAGCTTATTTGGTAAATAGTTACGTAGCAGACTATGATCACACATTAGGCGACCGGCGACTTGATGTGTTGCAACAACGTCTAACTTGTTTTTTAGACAATAGTGAAGACGTTACAGACGCGATTCAACAGAGTTTGAATCAGTATCAGTTTTTAACGGTGATGACAAGATTTAAAGCAATGCAAGCTAATGGTCGTTTAGAAAAGAACGATGCAATACTTGCCTTGGCAGTCCCTGCCTATTTTTACATGAACGCCAAGTGTAATGATCAGGCTTTTTTTGATACATCCAATCAGTTTGAGCTTGAGTGCATCAAGCATGAGCTAAAACGCCTTGTGTCGCATAGCGATCAGAGCTTAGTAGAAAAGCTTTTGGCACGCTCTTTGGAGAGCTTAGGCCTGGGTGATTGCGTTGGGTTAGTCAAGTCAACAGAAACAGCAGCGTTTTATACCGTTCAAATGAATCAAGCAGGTCAGCATACTAAATTTAAGGTTGATGTTCTGCGTGGTTTAGTGTTTAACGAACGGGGTATGGCCTATGCACCAACTCCAGTTGAAATTATAAATCATTCAATCACTCATTTTTTATCCCTAAATCATCTTAAGGATTGCTTTGTATCCAGTGATGGCTTGCTGGTTGAAATGGGTTCTTCTGAGCTTCAGTTACGATTCATTCGGAAAACGCCTGATGCGAAATACCGTGTGCAAAAACAATGGACGGTGAATGGTCAATCAGAATGGTATGAACTCCATGATTTGACGGTTGAGCAGCATAGCGCATTCAACTTGGATAGCCAAACCATCGCGCTTGCTTTGCCTGATGTGTTAAAACAGCGGGACTCCAACATTTGGGTGGCTTGTGACGCTTCTAAACAGTTGCTTCTTACGGAAGGTGAGCGTCCTGCTTATCATTTTACATGCACGAAACCAGACCAATGGATGGCAGAAAAGCTCAATGAAGAGGGCGTAGAAAGCGGCTGGATACTTTGTAGTGGCGATACGTGGTTACATCAATTATTTGTAGGATTTGAGGCACCTAATTTTGTGACCGTTTGCAAGAAAGCTAATGCCTACCAAGTAACATTTGCACGCTATGGTTTCACAATAGAGGTGCATGAGGAGAAGGGCAACTGGGTTTATAAGCTAGAAAATCATCCAAACTTTCATCTTGTTGATAATATAGATACCCTGATTCCTGGCGCGGCTGGTCTTGTTTTTGAAGATGAAGTTACCCATCAGCGTATGTGCTATTTGCCGATGCAGGAGTTTGTTTGTAAAGAAGGTGGATCGGCCCATAGCGAATTTCACAATCTAAAACAAGCACTCTCTGCAGAAGTTTCAAAAAAACTGGTTAGTAAATGGTTGGATAACTCGCCAGAACCCTCGCTACCTTGGCAATACACGGGGTGCGAGCGGTTCATTCGCGCTAAGATGGGGAAAGACAATGAACTTATTGCTGAAACGGCCTGTGATGGGTTGTATCTCTGTTATATGTACTTGGGCAGTCAGCACCCTGAAAAAGCATGGATAGTTCTTGACGATTGTGCAAAACGATTGGGAGGATTGCATTACAACGGTGATGAACTAAAACTTTTAAACCTTATTATAAATTCTCTACCACGTGAATTGGAGGATTCTGATAAAAAGGCTAAGATCAGAACACCCGCTTATGTTGCCTGTCAGTTAAAGGCACTTAGTTTATTTACCAGCGCATTTACCCCCGATAAAACGATAACGCTACCAGAGTCAACCGTTGAATTAAAAACACCGAATACTCTTTATCAAGAATTATGCTCACAAGAGCTAAAGAAGTTCTACACCGGGTTAAACGGCACAATTTATACGCTTTATTCACGTTTTCAAATTATGCAAGAGCACCTCGATGCGGGATTTCAGTTAAATGATGTTGAACGAAAAAGCCTATTGGACTACTACCATTTTAATTTACCAACACCAGCAGATGATAAGCCAAAAGCACTTGGTGCGCTTGGGTATGAGTGGCAGCGGCTTGGACTAAAGGCATTAAAAAAGGAATACAAGGCATTAGACGCTGAAAAACGTGTCAAAGGTACTTTGCCCGCAGCGTATCAAAAACGCATGGACGAAATAGACCTTTTTTTAGTTAAAAATGAAAAAATTCATGGGCACCACACTGAATTGGAAAAGCGTCCAATTGATCTTTCTATTCCGCCAGACATGTCCGTAAGACCAGAGCGTTATGACTTTGCTAGAGAGGACATCGATTGGTGGTATAAAAAATCTTGGGAGCCTACTTTTTCCTTTGAGGGTAATTTAAAACGCCATTTTTACGACATAGCTATAGATTCATTGGGCCCGGCGATGGGTGAAGCAGATTTGTTTGTTCGGTTCCCAGCCTACTATAGGTTAGCTATCTCTCAAGACAGTGATGATCGTAACCGTCTCTTGCAGTTATGTACTCAAAATTTGATGGTATATCGCCAT
>CAXNER010000264.1:0-3076 GCA_964201315.1 Legionellaceae bacterium | reverse complement strand
AAAACATTCAAATCATAATTGTTACGACGATGTATGACTCGATCACCTTCACGAAATATTTTTTCCCCTACTTTTATTTGATTTTTACGTACAGAATAGGGGTTTGCTTTATTTTGTATGACATGATTTAAGTTAGCAGATCCAAGACTCCCTCGTGTCATTGGTGTTAATATCTGAATTTCAGTATCTAATCCTTTATATTTAGGGATCCAATTTAAATACAGTTTAACAACAACATCAACAGCTGTAAGACCATAATGCAATGATGACCAAGGGTGTATTTTCTTCAATAATATTTTTAATGCCTGTAGGTCACTTTCTGTTTGATGCAATTTTTCTAAATCAACGTGCTTAAATTTATCGGGGATTATGAAGTCTTGCTCATAAGCAGATTTAATTTCTTCTTCTGCTCTAAATTCAAAAGGAGTTACATCTAATGTATCGTTCAAATCACCCGTTTTCCAATTAAATTGATGCTTCACCTTGGAGATGAAACTGAGTTGTTCTTTGGTGGCTTCATCGGAGTCAATAAAGAGACAGTCTTCCTCCGATTGCCATAACTCGGGTTTATTAAAAGGTGAGTTAATATGTGGTGTTTTTGATTGATTCATTTCATGGGCATATTTTATAATTGATGAGGCTTGTGCTTGGCGAAAAATTTTTGTCAATCTAAAGCAAGGAACAACTTTTGATCCAATAATATCCTTAAGAACATTACCAGCACCAATAGATGGAAGTTGATCTGCGTCACCGATAAAAAGAACTTGGCAGTTTATTGGAACGGCTTTTAACAATGACGCACTCAAACTAATATCGAGCATGGAGCATTCATCCACGATTAAAAAATCAGCTTTAAGTGAGTTATCCTCATTCATTTTAAATTCACCACCTTTCCACTCAAGTAGTCGGTGTATTGTTTTTGCCTCACGACCAATAACCTCAGCCATCCTTTGCGTAGCACGTCCCGTAGGTGCTGCTAGTAAAACTTTTTTTTTCATAGCCTCAAGAAGTCGGACAATCACCAATGTGGTTGTCGTTTTTCCACATCCGGGGCCACCTGTTAAAACTGAAAAGCGATGTTGAACAATTTTTTCTATAGAAGTAGCCTGCTCATCACTTAATGAAATTGATTTGCTCTCACAATAGTTTGCAATCCACGATGCTACTCGGTCAGAGTCTAATGTTATCTCGCCGCCCATATCAATTATTTTTTTAGCAACGGTTTGCTCATCAAAAAAAAGTGTTTTGGAGTAATAGCAAACAAGATCTTGGTTATCTTTTTTAATAATTCTGGTTTTAATTTGCTGATTATTTTCCATTAAGGCAAGATTATCTAACAATTGAGTTTCTAGGTTTATAGCAATTAAGTCTATAATGCCTGCATTAATCTGTTGTAATGTTAAATAACAATGTCCTTGTTCTCGACTTGCAGTCAATACGTGTTTTATTGCTGCAATCATACGTTGTTGGCTATCAGGTGATAAACCAAGGCTTAGCGCCACTTTATCGGCTGAAAAAAATCCAATTCCATAAAAATCATTAGCCAGCTGATATGGATTTTCTGTTACAATTTTTATTGCTTCATCGCTGTATTTTTTGTATATTTTTACAGCGAAGAGTGTGCTTATTCCGTGATGTTGTAAAAACATCATCACATCCCTAATCGCTTTATGTTCGGTCCAAGCCGATTCAATCATCTCAAGCTTTTTTGTGGCAATTCCTGGAACCTCAGTTAATCGATTTATGTTGGACTCAAAGATTTCCAGCGTATCTTTTTTAAAATACTTGACGATTTTCTTTGCTGTTTTAGGCCCGACTCCTTTTATAAGTCCAGATCCTAAATATTTTTCAATTGATGCAGTTGTGGCGGGTTTTTTTTCAACTGCTTTAGTTGCTTTGAATTGACGCCCATATTTACCATCAATAGTCCACGCACCAATGAACTCCATCGTAGCACCAGCGAATACCTTGGTTTGATGAACTGTGACTGTTTCTTGTTGTTGAGGGGCATTGAGTGGATGCACTCTAAGGACCGACCAACCTGTTGTTTGATTATGGTAGGTTACTTTGCTAACAATGCCGTTGAGTATTTCATCTATTGTTTTCATTGAAATAGTATACTCGACAGATCGTCGTTCGATCCACTAATTAAGATGAGTACGGGGGTGGCCCTGGAATGGGGGGGCAAGTTGGTAGGGCAAACGCATCTAAATTGTATGAGGCCGAACCAACCGAGCCGCGGTCAGTTCGGCTTAATTTTCGGCATAAGATGCGGTTGCCCCGCAGTTAAGAATAACTGATATAGCCTTTGAATGGATTTATGGTATGATTATTGCCTTTTCTAATGAAGGTGTTTTCGTATACTGCCCAGTATATAACACCCAAGACATATTCTCGAGGACTAAAATATGAATATAGAAAGTGTTTACCCTAAGGTTCGAGACATTATTGCTGATGTATTGGTTGCCGATGAAAGTGATATTGCTTTGAATAGCCGATTGATAGCAGACTTAGGCGCTGAGTCCATTGATTTTCTAGATTTGGTGTTTCAACTGGAAAAAGAATACAGCATTAAAATCCCGCGTGGCCAATTAGAAAAAAATGCCCGCGGTGACTTGACCGAAGAAGAGTTTGAAAATGGCGGCGCGCTGACTGCAAAAGGGCTGGTTGCATTGAAGTCTTATTTAAACGAAGTTCCAGTTGAATATTTCAAGGATAACATGAAAGTCAATGAAATCCCCATGCTGTTCACAGTTGAAACCTTCTGCAAATTGATTGTAGCCGCTGTGAGTGCACAATCACTGAATGAATCGCTTGCCTGATGCGGTTTTTATTTGTTGATAGAATCCTTCATTCAGTGAGGGGTGAATGGATTCAAGGGATTAAACATATTACCCCTGATGATTATTATTTGTCGTTAACGGACACCGGCCTGCAGCATTTTATGCCATCGCTCATCGGCGAAACGCTGGGTCAATTAGCAGCATGGAATGTCATGGAAGCGATTGATTTTGCGAAACGTCCTGTTGCCGGTGTTGTCGCCTGCGCCACGGTTCATCGCCCAGCTTATGTGGGC
>CAXNER010000263.1:0-3078 GCA_964201315.1 Legionellaceae bacterium | reverse complement strand
CACTGCCATTAAGTTAAGACAATCTTGTTGATTTTATTGTGATTTTTTTTAAAATCTCTTCAGTTTTACAAATCAACAAGGACATAATCGTGGTAAAATTAGCCCAATCAATAAATATAGTAAGCGAAAAGATCATTAATGCATCTTTTGTTGAATCTCATAAAGCAAGAGCCAAAGACTTTACGCGAAAAAGAACATTATCATTCCAAGTTGTTTTTATGCAGATTTTAAGAAAAACTGTAAAATCGCTTCAAGTTTCGCTAAATGAATTGTTTATGAGTAATCATATTGCATCAGTTGTAACCTCAAGCGCTTACACCCAGGCTAGAAAAAAATTTAAACATACAGCGTTTATTGAGTTAAACAACGATATCGTTAATATTTTCTATTCTGATGATTCTGGTATAAAAAAATGGAGAAATTATCGATGCTTGGGTGTGGATGCTTCTAAAGTTATTTTACCACTCACACCCGATATTGAAGTAGAGTATGGTTCCATTGCGATTAAAAATCAGTCGATGACAGGTCGTTTTTCACAAGGAATGTTTGAATGTTATTATGATGTACTTAATCATATGGCGGTAAAATGTGCGTTGGCTCATGGATTAAGCTATGAGGTCAATTTAGCCATAGAAACGTTAGATGTTGCAACAAAGCATGATTTATTAATCTACGATAGAGGATATGCTTCATATGAGTTTTTTGCCACGCTAACACAGCAGCAAAAAAATTTTTTGATTAGATGCCCTGTAAATTCATTTAAGGCCGCTCAAACATTGGCCAAAGATCCCTCAAAATGGAGCTGCGTGGCTACGTTAACACCTTGTAATAATCAGCAAAAAAATACTAAAGAAAAAAAGTTACCATTCGAAATTCAAGTGCGGTTCATTAAAGTCATTTTATCGACAGGTGAAATAGAAATACTAGCTACATCCTTGATAGATCCTACAATTACATGCGAGGAGTTCAAATGGTTATATGGGATGCGTTGGGGAGTAGAAACTTATTTTTCACGGGTTAAAGGGCGTCTATGTTTAGAGAACTTTACTGGTAAAACTGTTGAATCAATAAAGCAAGATTTCTGGTCAACAATTTTCATTTCAAATTTTGAAACCATGGCCACAGAAAATGTTCATGATGAACTGAATAAAAACAAAATAAATATGCAGCATGAAAAAAAAGTGAATACAGCTGTCTCATTCAACGCCATAAAAAACATGGCGTTTGATATCTTCAATAATAATACTAATCAAGATGAGTCGGTACAAAAAATGATTCTTCTATTTAAAAGCAATCCAATTTTACAACGTCCAGAACGTGAGTCACCACCCAGACAAAAACTATCAGATCACCGGTCATATAATTTTTTAAGGCGTGTAAAAAAGATGATCTTTTAAACATATTTCCTTAACTTAATGGCAGTGACGCTGCGCGCGGTGGAGAGGGGAACACTTTTTAATTGATGACACGCCCTAATAATTGTCGATAGGTTCGTTGTTCTATGCGTCCGTGTCCAGCGTCAGTTTCAGTATGCGTCGATTTTTCAACAGAATCGGCATGCTGCTTTTTCATATAAATAAAATAGTCTTTGATTTCATCATGTAAATGCTTTTGGTTATCTTTTACACTCAAAATATAATCCGCTTTCTTCTGATAGATTTTATCCACAATTTGCCGTTGTGTATTCATAGCGTCCATTGTAATAACAGCATCCCGCATTTCAATCAGGTCAAGTAACTCCAAAACGGTTTTGTTTTCATTTTTCTTTCCCTTTGAGCGGGACTGCCCCAAAACAAGCCCGTTTGATTTACTCCAAACTGTTACGCTATGCAGCGCAGTCATTCTGTCATCATCCAGAAATGAGTGCCTGAGTGTTTTTCTATCAATGGATATCAGCTCCTTTCCTTCATAGCGCCTAAACTCATTCACCTAACCAATAAAAAACTTTGTAAATTCTTCTGGAACAAGGGCGCTTATGATTCGAGCTATCGTATCGTCAACAGGAATGCCGTTCTTAAATTCTCTGTATTGCCTTAGCCAAGTTAGCTTCGCACAACCAAAATCGTATATATCCTTCCATCCCTCACAACCAGATATGATCCCTGTAATGGTTAAAAATATTACGTCTAGTAAATTATGTTTAACATTGATATCTTTTCTCGGGTCACTAATTTCACCAAAATAATCTATAAAGCTCATTATTCCATCCATTCAGATCATTACAATGGATGAATTTGATCATATCTAGCCTAAAATTTCAAAATATATTCATCATGGTATGATCTTGCCCTGAGAGGCTTCTAAGTGAGCCAGATTGAAGATGTTAAAGTCATTTATCAAAAGCGGAGGATCAATTTGGCAAAAGATGTTTTTCAATAGCATGGTATAGATGCTAAGGGGCATGTTGTATTACGAAAAAGATTAAGCCGGAGCAAGCTGATTTAGCACATGGCAAAACTCTCTCCTTGTTTAGTTGGAATAGAAGTCCTAATTTATAAAACCTAAGGTTATATTCGAGAGTCATTCTAATGCGGGGTTTGCTTGAATGGGTTCATCGAAAAGGGAGAGGGAGCCGTTCTTGCACTGCTTGTTTCTTTTACGTCTACATCTGGGTTTCTAACATCAATCCATAAACGCCCTAAGTCTCTTTTTTTCAATAGTTGTTTCATTACTTCGTCCGGAATTGGCTTTCCTGGTTTTAGGGCATTTAATTGTTCTTTCATTTTTGGCAAATTCCCAGCTTGGCTTTCTTTAAGCAGTCGAATGTCGTGATCTGTCGGATTTTTGCTCATTAGTAGTACCATATGTAGGTAGCTATTGGTGAGGCATTTTTGACTGGATCGAGACAGGGGCGTTGGAGAAGGTGATACGCCGGGGGTTACCGTGGGTTGGTTTTGGCTAAACAACGTATCGGCCTGTGCTGCATGGATTTTTGTAAGTTGGTTCGCTAAAAATGCAATTTCTTGTTGCATGATGCGACTGCGTTTCGATAACAAGGTTCTATGCTCATGATGTTCAGATTGTTCTATGCGTTGGTTGTGTTGCACCAATTGCCTTACGCCAATGATGGAGGGCCTT
>CAXNER010000262.1:0-3079 GCA_964201315.1 Legionellaceae bacterium | reverse complement strand
TTGATGGGCATGACAGTAGTAATTTTTTTAAAATGTGAAGTGTTCACTAAAAACAGCACCTTTTGAACCATGCCAGAAAGCAGGCCAAGAGTTTATTGGGCAGTGTGGCCAGAGGGGATGATCCCATTGCTGAAATGAAAACTCAACGGGTCAATGCCATGACCTTGAAGCAAGTATTGAATGATTATCTAAAAGCCCGTAAAGATTTAAAACCACGAACGCTTACCGATTATCATTGTGTATTGCACGAAGTTGTACCGGACTGGTTGGATAAGCCCATCACCAAAATCACTCGCGAGATGATCGCTAAACAGCATGCCCAGCATGGTGAAACTAACAGTAGAGCGCGAGCCAGTAATGCCATGCGAGTTTTAAGAGCACTCTTTAACTTTGCCATGTATGAATATCAGACCGGTGATGGCCAACCAGTTATCGTTGTCAATCCTGTAAAATACCTTTCCCATACCCGCGGATGGTTTCGCGTTGATCGCAAGCAAACCGTAATTAAACCGCATCAATTGGCTGATTGGTATAAAGGCGTCATGCAATTGTTGGAAGGACAGGCTTACCGCAATGCTTTATTATGGCATGATTACTTTTTGTTGCTGTTGTTTACCGGAATGCGTAAAACCGAAGCTGGTTCCTTGCGCTGGGAAGATATCGATTTGAAAGCTAAAACACTTACTTTGCAGGATACTAAAAATAGGGAAGTTCATACTTTGCCGATGTCTGATTTTATTTATGAGCTTTTAGAGCGTAGAAATCGTCATAAGACCAGTGAGTTTATTTTTCCTGCCGATAGTAAAACGGGCTATATTTATGAACCTAAAAAAGCGGTATTAAAAGTGGTTGAGTTATCCGGAGTGCCATTTACATTGCACGACTTGCGTAGAACCTTTGCCACCATCGCCGAAAGTCTTGATCTCTCGGCGTATGCCTTGAAGCGATTGTTAAATCATAAAATGAGTAATGATGTAACGGCAGGGTATATCATGAAGGATGTTGAGCGTTTGAGAAAGCCGATGCAGCAGATTTCAAGTTTTTTACTTAAACACATGAATGAGGTCGAATTAAATAATTAACTATATTTTGAACGTAGTTTTTCAGCTAACTCATGAAAAACTACGTGTAAAATATATTTTTCCTCAAAATGTGCTATATTATATATATAGTTATTCATATTTTGGGTAAAAATATAATTATGGAATATAGTAAAAATAATTCATTGGGTGGCTTAGGCCGGCGGGAAAGAGCCTCACTGTCAGAATTGTTACGAGATACTAAGACTACGATTACATCAGAGCAAGCTGCTGAAATTTGGCAATTAAATAAAGTTCAAGCAGCCAAACGCTTGGCTTTGTATAGCCAAAAGGGTTGGCTTCAGCGAATCCGACAGGGGGTTTATATTCCGGTTCCATTAGCTTCCTTAACGGGTGATGTTGTACCGGAAGAGCCTTTTGCTATTGCTACTGAACTATTCTCTCCTTGTTATATTGGTGGTGTTAATGCTGCAAATTATTGGGATTTGACTGAGCAGCTATTTAGAACTGTGACAGTGATGACAGAGAAAGTCGTGCAAAACAGAAAGCCGGTTATTGCTGGTAATGAATATATTCTGCATACATGAAAACCGCGATACTTGTATGGACTGAAAACAGTCTGGTTGGCGGGTGTAAAAGTCAAGATTTCAGATCCTACACGTACTTTGGTTGATATGTTAATATTTCCAGATTTTTGTGGTGGATTGCGATTTATAGTTGATGTACTGGGAAACTATCTCAGAGCAGACATGAAAAACATCGATCTATTTATCGAATACCTGAATAAATCTAAAAATGGTGCTGCTTTGAAGCGCCTTGGTTTTATTCTGGAACTTCATTTCCCCGAGGAACAACGATTAATTGAATATTGTGCCCAAAATTTAACAACCGGCTATGCTAAGCTTAATCCTGCTCAACCGTGTGAAAAACTGATTACACGTTGGCGTGTTTGGGTTCCTGAATCATGGAAGGAAAGAGTTATATGATTAATAAACAGGAAATTATGGAAGAAGCAAAAAAACATAATCTTCCACCGAATACGATCGAAAAAGACTATGTGTTGGGTTGGCTTCTAGCTGGTATTAGTGAAGCGGACTCCTTGCAAGATAGTTGGATCTTCAAGGGGGGTACCTGTTTAAAAAAATGTTATTTTGAATCCTATCGATTTTCTGAGGATCTTGATTTTACGCTTACAAATATTGAACACCGCAATCCTGTTTATCTTAAAACAGTGTTTGGTGAAATTACAGAGTGGGTCTATGAACAGATTGGATTGGAGTTTCCAAAAGATGAAATCATCTTTGAGTTGTACAACCATCCAAGAGGCGAATTATCTGCTCAAGGGAAACTCGCTTATAAAGGACCTATGCAGCGAAGGAGCAACCATCCAACCATAAAATTGGATCTTTGTTGGGATGAAATCCTTGTTGAGCCATCGATAAGAAGGTCGATTTATCATCCCTACAGTGACAATCAATTTGATTTCTGTGTTCAAACTTATTGTATTGAGGAGATATTTGCAGAAAAAATGCGTGCATTGGTCGAGCGAATGAGGCCAAGGGATTTATACGACATTATCCATCTATTCAACGATACACGCTGGTCTTTGAATCGAGAAAAAGTATTGTCTGTTTTGAAAAAGAAATGTGCTTATAAATCAGTGCAAATGCCTACCCTTGAGTTTATTAATACTATGCCTGAGCGAATGGATCTTCAAGCTGATTGGGGAAATATGCTAGCTCATCAAATTTATGAGCTTGAGTCCCCCGAATTTTATTGGAAAAAATTACCCTCGGTATTTGACTGGTTGAATAATGGATAAAAATTTTTTCTGTAAGGTGGCACTGAGCAGTGATAACGAGAATTCTTGCATTATTTTTAACAATTGCCGGTAAAATAAGAAGCACATCCTTTTTTAGTTTTGATCTTATCAAAAATCCATCCATACGATTCGACCTCAACACCACGTTCAATATATTTTTCATGACCCACAAAATGCCCTGCTAAACATACATATTTTTCTTTATGCATGAGTTGAT
>CAXNER010000261.1:0-3089 GCA_964201315.1 Legionellaceae bacterium | reverse complement strand
CGAGCGGTGGGTATGCGACTTATCATGACCATGGGGAAGTCAAAGGTGGACGTGGGTGTTGAAAACGAGACGGGTGTGGCTAGGCATTTAACGCTTGATTTATCACAATGGCGTTATAATCGCAAAAATATGTCTTTGCTTAGTGCAATAGGTATCAACCCTGATTTGTCACCTACTAATACACATGATGTTACTCCTTTGCCATTGTTAACCGCGTGTTATCACTCTATTTTGCAACTTATAGATTTGGTTGGCTTTTTTTGCATTATGTTAAAGCAGCTATTCACCGGGGTTATCCCTTTTGCTGCACTTCTTGGTCCATTAGGGTTGTTTTCAACCATGATTGATTCATTTCATCAAGGTTTGGCCATGTTTTTATATTTTATTGCCAATTTAAGTCTGGCTGTTGCGTTTATCAATTTGTTTCCCATTCCTGGATTAGATGGTGGTTCTATTGTTTATGCCTTGGTGGAAAAGATTCGCGGTAAACCGGTATCAGTTGGGATGGAGGTTCTATTGCATCGCTTGGTATTTATTGCATTTTGTCTTATTTTAGTGCAATTATTATTGAATGATGTGCAACGATATACCTCTTATGGGTGATATTGCGTATCAACGGGTTTGTTTACGTTTCGGCGAAGGGAGTAGAGACGTCAACTGGCCCTGATATTTTTGTACTATTTTGGGAGGGATACCGAGATGTCATCGCCATTTATCACCGAATTAGCTATACGGTCAGCTGTTAATACAACGAGCAGAAGTTTAACAGGTAATGACAATCAAACAGAGATGATCAAAGGGGCCGCAATAAAGCGCGCGACGGATCAACTTACTGTTAATAATGATCTTTCAGCGGTGGGTGCGCAATTAAAAGCACAATCCACGGCAATTGGTTTTGCTGTGGCGGGCTTGGGAGTGGCATTTGTCGCAATTAAGGGCCAATTAGAGGTGCTTAGTCGCAAACGCTTGGCTTTTGATCAAGAACGGCAAGCGGGTATCGCTACATTCATTGAGCCAAGAAATAAAGAGGAGACCTCTTTATCCTTAGAAGAGCGAGTGATTAAAGGCTTTCTTGAATTAACAACTAAAAACACGACATTTTCAACGTATTTAGGTCTTCATAATGCCGTGACCGAGGACGGGAATTTGTTTCATTCAGTGTTACCCTATTATCGGATGAGTGAGGCGTTAGGCCAGACGTTGGCGAGCACCAGACCCCTTGATCGGCAGCGCACAGCTATTAATCTTTTTTTTAAGTCAGCACTTCCTGAAGTTATTGCAGACATTGAGAATCATTTTCAGAAAGACAATAAATTTGTTGCGTTTTGGGCCTCGACCTTTAGGGGAAAAAATTACTTAAATAATCGAAGAGCACCGCGTTTTATCATCATGGCGTTGTCAAATTTATTATGGAATCTGCAGCATCCTGTTGATACTGATGTGGGTTTTCCCTTGAGTCTTGATCTTAGTATTCAAATATGTCAGGACGTTGAAGCGTATTTAAATAAATTTTTAAACCGTGATTCACCTTATTATCTAGGCAAGATTAGCAACACAGAAAATAGGCTTTTAAGTTTCTTGCGTAAAATAGAAATTCACATCAAAGCATTGCGAGCCGCTTACACTCAGGAGCAGTTGCATGAAATTAATATTGATGAGGTAACAAACAGCGCACATCGAGCGCTTAGAATAATGGATAAAAATGTTTTTAAATTGATTTATAGACGACATAACGCTATTACACATAAAGAAGATCCAGATGATAAAGCGGCTGAAAATATTGCCTATTTGGTCAGTTATTTAAATGAATTGATCATGAAAAATGGTGATTTAGCTGGTTATTTTAGGCCTTGCCCTGCATGGATTCTGGGGAATGAATCATGGGTAAATGCTACACCACAAACGGTTATCGATGTTTTAATTATATTTTGCCATTTATCTCGAGAAGAACGGGAGTCCTATTTAGATAGAATTGAAAAGAGCAAAATGGACAGTGCCTTGGAATTCGCAGATACATTGAGAGAATTTTATAAGAAATTTATAAAACCCATTAGGAATGTATCTAAATTAGAGTTGGCCAAGGCTGAGCACAAACCTAAAGATGTTGGGCGTTTGACTGCTCGAAGATTAGTGCCACTTATTACTCTGGTGGTTGAAGATTATCGTGTTGATGTAGATACAATCTCAACCTATGAGTGCGCTAAGAGTTCCTCGAAGGGAGAAACTGATGAAAAAATGCTAAGTGGTAAGCAACAAGTACAAGCTATTAATTTATCCGCCAAAGAGGGCACTGCTTATTATGTCTGGACGTTATCCCCTTTTGTTAAGCTTACGCCAGGGACTGCTGAAGAATTTGACAAGCTACCAAAATACCAATACCGCATGACCCAAATGACAAAATTATTGGATAGCGTCAGTGAGTTAGTACAACATTACCGTAGTTTGTTACAGCACAAAACGTTTCAAACGTTTTTACTAAAGTGTTTAAGTAAAGTCAAAGCAGAGTATGCAATATTAGATAAACGTTTGGACGCTGTTGAGGCATACCTTGCTCATGATGAGATCATGAGTCGAAGCATGAGAGAAATTCTTGGCCCGATGATGAAAGACTTAAATAGCAGTTTGGATGCATTTGCCTTGGCTGCGGCTAATTTTGAGCGCGTGGTGAGCGCGCCAGATTTTATCGATCAACAGCGTCAGTTGTTAACCACAAAACTCGGTGCCATTGATCTACAATTTAGGGGGCTATTTGATGAAGAAAGCGGAATTGCTGAGCTCATGGACACAACAACAATCACTGGAAGCATGTTGTTTACTTCACCAGTGGTGCCCTTACTGCTTAGCGAAAATGTAGAGTCATGCAAGGTGATAGCATTAAGAAAACTTGTTGAAAATTGTCATCACGCATTGTCTGGTCAAAGCATGAAAGGGCACAAGGGTGCTTTATTACTTGAGTTATTAAGGATGATTGACCGTAAGCCCTATTTTACTGAAGGGCTAATTAAACATGCTGTTCTGGAGCTCACTCGATTGGTTGCAAGCTACCGGGAAACTTGGTTTTTTCAGGCTTCCTACGGTCAAACCCGTTC
>CAXNER010000260.1:0-3094 GCA_964201315.1 Legionellaceae bacterium | reverse complement strand
TCCGCAGGCCACACGACCATTTTTTCAGCAACTGACCGTGAACCCTTGCATGGCCATATGTATGGCGTTTATTTGGCGCTTTCTACTTGGGTAGAAGAAAATGGCATGACATTTGATTATCGCTATTACAAAGAGCGTATTCATCTGTTGTGTCGGCAATTAAACCAAACATTTTTGTTGCCACAATACTCCCCCTATGTAGAGTATGCAGAAGATGAGAGTTATTATTATTTTACCTTTAACCACAAAAAAATACCTTTTTTGAAAGAAGATGTAACGCTTATGCCGCTTACTAATATCACTGTGGAAGAGCTGTCTCGATGGTTCGTGAATGAGTTAATGAAGGATCAGGAAGAATTAAAACGCCACCGCATCGAGCGTATCGTGGTTAAAGTTTCTTCAGCGCCTGGCCAATCGGCAAGTCACACTTGGCCGAGCTAAATGAGGCCTGTGTTTAGAGTTTGTGTTTTTCACACGTCTCGCGATTTTTTTGATTATTATGCGGATGCGGTTTCGCCTTCTATCGGCGCTCGGGTAGTTGTGCCGTTTCGCAATCAATTGCGTATGGGTGTGGTGATTGGAAAACACTTATCAGACTGCCCCCATGCTAGTACTAAATCTATTGCAACAGTGATTGATGATAAGCCACTATTAACCGGTGAGTCGCTAGCGTTATGTTTTTGGGTAAGCCAGTATTATCAATCACCGTTATCAGAAGTTATCCCGCTCGCCCTGCCTAAAAAATACCGTAGTGGGGATGACTGCGTGTTACCAACGTGTAATTACTACCAATTAGCAGTGGGCGTTCAAGACGCTGGTCTCATGTTGACAAGTCGCACGCCTCGACAACGAGAGCTGGTGGATTTTATGGCGCGAGAAAAATCCCCGCAAACTAAAAAAAGTATAGTGCAAGCAGGGTTTAATGCGGGATTGCTTGAGGCGTTGGTGGCCCGCGGAATACTTGCTATGCATTCGCAAATAGAGACCCCTCAGTCGAATGTAAACTTGAGTGTGCCACTGGCATTAAATGCAGAGCAGGAATTTGCGCGCGACACGATTGTTCAGCATTTAGATGCTTATCAGTGCTTTCTATTACAAGGCGTGACAGGTAGCGGTAAAACAGAAGTTTATTTGCACGTGATAGCGAAGGTGCTAGCGGCTGGGCGGCAGGTGCTCGTGTTGGTCCCTGAAATTGGCTTAACCCCACAATTATTAGCACGTTTTCGAGAGCGTTTTCATGAGCCGATGGCAGTCATTCATTCTAAATTAAACGATACAGAGCGGCAGCTTGCATGGTTGTGGGCCAAAGAGGAAGGGGTCAAGTTGGTGATTGGTACCCGCGCTGCTGTTTTTACGCCAATGCCCGCGTTGGGGTTAATTGTTGTTGATGAAGAGCATGATACATCATTAAAGCAAATGGATGGGGTACGTTACTCCGCGAGGGATACTGCGCTGATGCGCGCCCATCTGCGCCATATTCCGATTATCCTTGGTTCGGCTACCCCAAGTCTCGAGAGTTTGCACAATTGCACTTTAAATAAATACACCTTGTTACGCTTGAATAAAAAAGCGCTAAACAGTAAACCATTGCATTATCAGATTCTTGATATTCGAAACCAAGCGTTAGAACACGGTATAGCCTCTGTGAGCTTGAAGGTCATTAAAGAGCATTTAGAACAGAAAAATCAGGTGTTGGTCTTTATTAATCGTCGTGGTTTTGCGCCAGTTCTTTTATGCCATCAATGTGGCTGGATGGCGGATTGCCGCGCGTGTGATGCTCATCTTACCATGCATCGAAGTCAAGGCCGGCTGGTCTGTCATCATTGTGGTCTGGCTCAAATGATTCCAAAGCAATGTCTGAGCTGTCAAAGTCGGGAGTTATTGCCGGTAGGGGCAGGCACGCAGCGCGTACATGAATACTTAAGTACCGTTTTTCCATTGACCTCCATCTTGCGTATAGACCGGGATGAGGTACGCAAAAAAGATGCTCTCGATGCCAGTTTGGCGCGAATAAACACAGGCGATGCGCAGTTGATCATTGGTACACAAATGCTAGCGAAAGGGCACCACTTCCCCCGGCTAACCTTGGTGGTGGTTCTCGATACAGACAATGGTTTTTATAATCAAGATTTTCGTGCACTTGAGCGTTTGGGACAGCTATTAACCCAAGTTGCAGGGCGCGCCGGGCGTGCAGAATTTCCAGGCCAAGTTGTTATCCAAACGCATTTACCACAGCATCCTTTGCTGAATATATTGGTTAAGCAAGGGTATGATGATTTTGCTGAGGAATTGTTGTTGTTACGTTTTCAGGCAGAACTCCCCCCCTACCATTTTCTTTCAGCGATCCGTGCAGAGGGAAGAGCCTTGCCTAAAATTCTGCATTTTCTTCATGCAGTAAAAGCACAATTGCAATTACACGACGTAAACGTGTTGGGTCCGGCACCAGCACCACTGGCTCGCAAGGCGGGGTTTCATCGGCTTCAGCTGTTGGTGAAATCATCGTCACGTAAAAAACTAAAGCTTGCATTGACGCAAATGCGAGATTGGTCAACAATCAATAGCATGGCAAATGGTGTGCGTTGGAACATTGATGTTGACCCAATGGATTTATCATGACTGACAAAAAAATTGCTGTACACCAAAAAATATTCAGTATTGCCTGGGGCGATATGGACGCGATAGGCCATGTTAACAATGCTCGGTATTTCGATTATTTTCAACAAGCACGCATCGATTGGATGGAGAGCTTAACGCTTGATATGAGGAAAGGCACGGGGCCTGTCGTTATCCACGTTGAATGCACATTTTTAAAACCAGTGGTCTACCCCGCGACGTTAACATTGCTTAGCAGTTTACACAGCTTAGGTTGTTCAAGTGCGGTGATGGACCATGATATTTATCAAGGCGAGAGCTTGATGGCAGAAGGGAGCTGTAAGATTGTTTGGATTGATTATAAGGAAAGCAAATCCATACCACTGCCATTGGAAATCCGCTCAATATTTTTAAATGCCGGATGATTTTTTAAGGTTCAATTCTGCCAAGCTATAAACCCATAGTTAGTAACTGGACGTTAGCTATTTTCAAATATAGTCGT
>CAXNER010000259.1:0-3109 GCA_964201315.1 Legionellaceae bacterium | reverse complement strand
GTGCCAATAAAGGATGCGCTAGATCAGATTGAGGTGGGACTAAGGCTTTAAAAAATTTGATAACGACTTGCCATCTCGTTGCCAAAGGTTACTTTCAATTTGATGCGTTAAGTACGATGCGACGCCAACCATATTTAATAGTATTGGCTACATAGTACAAGCCTCGGCGTTAATGTTCGTTGTCCCATTTTGTCAACTTACTTAAAAATGATCTTTATCTATAACTGAGTTATAAAATAAATCTGATAATTTTTATAAAACCACTTGACCCTATAGTTGCTATATACCTTATCTTTCATAACAAGGAGATAAAACAATGACTCAATGGCACGTAAAAGACTTAAGCAAATTAACCGGTGTATCGGTGCAAACATTGCATCACTACGACCGGATTGATCTGTTAAAGACATCTGTACGATTAGCTAATGGGTACCGTGTTTACTCCGAAAAGGATTTATTGAAATTACAACAGATTATTGCCCTGAAGTTCTTTGGCTTTAAGCTTTCACAAATTAAAGGCTTGCTTGCGGCTCATGCTGGAGCATTAGAGCACTTTGCTGCGCAAGCCCAATTGTTAGAGCAAAAAGCAAATGCGTTGCTTGATGCAAGCAACGCACTAAAAAGCATTATTTCTGATGTTAAAGACGATAAATCCATTCCTTGGGAAACCATTATTGAATTATTTGAGGTATATCGTATGACACAGCAACTTGATCATTCTTGGGTTAAAGAAATATTCACCCCTGAAGAATTAAAACAATATGCAGCGTTTGAAACAGAGTTTAAATCTCATTCAACACCAGAACAACAGGCGGCTTTTGAAAAAAAATGGGATAATTTGGTGGAGGAGGTTAAAAATAATCTTTCTACAGATCCAACCTCTAAATTTGGTATTCAACTCGGTGAAAAATTTATGCAGTGGGTTAACGGCGTGTATGGCAAAAAATATGCCCATTTGCGAACTAAGAAATTTGAAAAAGGATTTGGCGAAGGAAAAGGTCTGGATGAAGTTGGCTTAACGCCTCAAATGGTGTCTTGGTTAGAAAAAGCCATGGATTCCTATTGGCAGCATCGCATTTACGGCATTCTTGTCAAAGTAGGAACAGCGTCTTCTTCTGAAGTGCTAAACCTTTGGAATGAGGTACTCGATGATATGTATGGCGAAGATTCAGAGCGTAAAAAAGCCATTCTTGATGATGTTGCACTACAAGATGACAAAATAAGCAGCGATGCGAAAGCATGGTTAAAACGTTTATCTAAATAGCGTTGGGCCCTGGCCCAACATTTCATACCATTTAAAATTTGAGTGACCTTGATAAAGAAAAATTGAATGGGTTGGGCAATGAGCCCAACCTAGACTTTCTACATCATCACCTCGACAGAGCAAGCCTGGCGGCGCTTGGTAAATTAGCCTCGGAATTCCTGCAAAAACGCTATTGAATAATTCTAAATTTAGTTATCATGTTATATTCAGTGATTTTATGGCGTTTTAATGCGAACTTTGCTTTATGTCTTGATGCTGCTCTGCTCCTATTTACTCCATGCGACAGATATCAATATCAAAGTAATTCCTTTGGATGGCAAGCCTACGTATCTGCTCCAAGTAGGTTCGTTTTTAGAAAAAAACCAAGCAGAACAATTACAAAAAAAATTAACTGATTCTGTGCAACAGCCCATGAAAATTGATCAATTAAATGGTAAGGGCATGTACGTTGTTCAAGTAGGGCCGATTCCTGATTATACCGTTGCTCGTGAATTACAGAAAAAACTTATCGACTCTCATGTATTGGCCGCGGAAGAAAGCAGTACTTCAGAAACAGAACCTACGGCCCCCCCAAGACCTTCCGAAAAAATTTGGAATTTAAAAAATGCAGATATTCGCTCAGTGATTGACGAGGTCTCTCGCCTAACAGGTAAAAATTTTATAATTGACCCTAGAGTACAAGGAAAAGTCTCCATCGCATCTAGCACGCCAATGTCTGATAGAGAACTGTATCAAGTTTTTCTTTCTATGCTACAGGTCTCCGGATACGCGGCCGTCCCTAGTGGTCATATTATTAAAATCATTCCCAACATTGATGCAAAAACACTATCACCCGATCTATTAAGTCAAATGAAAAACCCACCCCATGGTGATGACATGATGGTACAAGTTATTCCCGTCCATTATGTGCCCGCAGAGCAATTGGTCCCAGTGCTACGCCCCCTCATGCCACAATGGAGCAACGTATCTGCCTACCCGCCGTCTAACATGTTGATATTGTCAGGGCGCGCCAATAATATTAAACAATTAACCAATATCATTAAACAAGTTGATAGTTCATCAACCAATGGTATCGATATGATACCTTTAAAACACGCGCTCGCGATGGATGTCGCAAACACGCTTAAAGATTTGGTTAAAACACAACCGGGTGCTGGCATTCACAATCAAACTACGTTAGCCGCTGATGATAGAAGTAATGCCATTTTGCTCAGTGGCAGTAAAACTGAACGTATTAGACTTAGATTACTTATCGCAGAACTTGATCAACAAAACCCCAATGGCAACAATAGCAATACTCAAGTCATCTATTTAAATTATTTACGCGCAGAAGATGTGGTACCGATTTTAGCAGGCATTGCCCAGGCGAGTTTTAGTGGAAATGTGGGCACAACAATTGGCACAATAACAAGACCCGAACTAGACAGCACAAATCCCGCGGCAAGCCTTGTATCCAGTACTTCAGGCAACAGTGGGCAGAGTGCGCCGATTACAAATTCTCAAGCGCTACCCAACACCACGGGTGCAAACACTCAAAATGAAGGAACCACCAAACCAACTGTGCAAATTATTGCTGAGCCAAACACCAACTCTATTATTATTAATGCCCCTGCAATGCTTATTCGCACCCTCAAATCAGTGATTAGCCAACTTGATATTAAACCGGCTCAGTTACTGATTGAAGCCTTGGTGGCAGAGCTTGATGAAACTGATTTTAATAGCTTGGGCATCGAATGGGGTAGCATTGATCAAAAAACACTAGCGCCAGACTCCTTTAGGCCTGGGTTTGCTATCATCAACTCCAAGATAGCGATTGATCAATTTCAAGCTCAAATTTATGCCCTT
>CAXNER010000258.1:0-3109 GCA_964201315.1 Legionellaceae bacterium | reverse complement strand
TTGGCGAACGGGGACGGTAAGTGTAGACCCTATATTATGTCAGGCTATCTAACGCCTGAACGATTAGAGGCTCTACAATGTCTAGAAGATGCTAAAACGACCCAAGATGAAGGGGAAAGCCACGCTACATGCCCTGGATTTTTTAAGCCAGCAGCCAAAGAAACCATTTCTCTTGTAAAAATCAAAACGAACAGTATCATATAATGGGAGGGCTCCATCGCCACGCGTGCTGCTCTGATCGTTTAGTTATAGACGGAATAGCACATGATTTTCATTCCATCTTTTAGCGTACCTAAATCCGCTATTATTTAGGCTCCTATACGACAATAAAAAACAGGTTTATCATTATTACAAAGCCACGAAGTAAAGCAAAAGATAGCGATTTAATAGCAATTCGATCTACAGGATAGACCCAGCAATTCAAGTAGCTTTAATTTGTAATTAAAGCTACTTTTTCAAGCTTATTCTCTTGAGAAATCAATGCATCAATACGTTTCGCAGTGTCCGCTATTGTAGGATCAGAAAGAAGACGGTATGCAGGTAGTTCCACAGAAAATTCATCTCGTAATCTAGATACAAGATGCATAGCTAACAACGAATTACCACCTATAGAGGTAAAACTATTATTAATACCAATGTGCAGTTTAAAAACATCTTCCATAATGGCAATAATTATTGCTTCAGTATTGGTATTTGGCTCACTATTTTTAATACTCGAATATACAATAGATCCACCCTTTTTTTCTAATGCGCCTCGATTAATTTTTCCACTGTCTGTTAATGGTATTGCATCTATTATATTAAATGTCGATGGAATCATATGAGCGGGTAATCTCTCTTGAAGATATACAGAAACATGACCTATAAAATCATCGCCCATCACACCCACACCGTCAATGACTATAAAAGCCTCCAGGCGCTTGTCCGTGTAATTATCATTCTTAGCGATTACAATTGCTTCCTTGATGCCAGGGTATTTAATTAAATTTAGTTCGATTTCTTTAAGCTCTATTCTAAACCCACGAATTTTGACTTGTTCATCTTTTCGTCCAAGAAAGATAATATTACCGTCAGGTAGGTACTTACCAAAATCACCTGTTCGATAAAGCCTAGCATTGGGATTATCACTCCACGAATCTGAAATAAATTTCTCTTTTGTTAAATCACTTTTATTCATGTACCCTTTTGCTAAAGAGACTCCTCCAATGTATATTTCGCCTGACACCCCGATGGGAACAAGCTGCTTTTCATCGTCTAAGATTAGTACTTTTGTATTAGAAATTACGCGACCAATGGGAGGATGATCGGGCCAGTCAACTGTCTTTTGTGGAAATTCGTAAGCAGTAACCACATGTGTCTCAGAAGGACCATAATAATTTAAAAGCTTGCATGAACTCAATTGGTTGAAAAACGATAAAATCGCAGGCGATACTACAAGCTGCTCTCCGGCTATAATGATTTCTTTTAAACTATTGAAATAGTCCTTCTCTAATTTAGCACTCACTAAGCCTTTTAAAAATGGCACGGTAATTACTAGTTGTTGAACATGGTGTTTTTTTATTATTTTAGAAAAACTCAACAGATCCCTGCGATCCTGTTCTGATATAAGCGTTAATACTCCACCAGAACTAAGTGCTGAAAATATTTCTAGAAAGCTCATATCAAAATTTAACGTTGTAAATTGCAACACATTTCGCTGTTCTTGAATACGTCCTCTGTGCCAATTCATTAAATTTGTAAGTGCTTTATTTCCTAACATAACACCCTTTGGATGTCCTGATGATCCAGACGTATAAATGACATACCCAAGATTATTAACACTAACATGATGGTTATGATTTTCTTCCATTTCCGGGAGTGAATTTTTAAAAATATCATCAACAAATAATATTTTATTAGCTTCAAAAGGTATGTTATTAATAAATTTTCTTTGCGACAAAACAATACTTGCGCCAGAGTCATTAAACATGAAATTCAATGCCTTGTCTGGGTAATTATAATCTAGAGGCAAATAAGCGCCCCCTGCTTTTAATATCCCCAATAATCCAACGATCATTTCAATTGAGCGTTCTACATAAATTGCCACTATTGTATTACCCACTACACCTTCATTTTTTAAATGTTGGGCGACACAATTAGCTTTGGCATTTAACTCCCCGTACGATATTTTTTTATCCTGATAAACGACGGCAATTGCATGAGGATTTAGAGTTGCTTGCTCTTCAAATAATTGATGAACACAATAATCATGGATTACAGTTTCTTTTTCAACATTGTTCCACTCGTGCAATAGTAACTGTCGTTCAGTTTCTGTTACAACCAAGGGTCTACCAGCATGAACCACATCATCAAATACATCCATTGAAAACGGTTCTAGCTCTGAACAAAAACCACTTTCATGCACAGTTGGTTCTTGATTACATTTTAATAAATTATCTGTAACTATCACTTCAGATGTTCTTAATTGCTCAATACTCCCTATTGAGTCGGTATATTTTGAAATATATTCATGAAGCTCTGTCGATTGTATTAAAACCTTTTCTGCTAAAGAAAAACTCAATGCTTTTTGAACAACATCATTGTATTTGTTACGCACCCAAAGAGAGGCTCGTTGTAACTGTTTTGATTGATTTTTTAAGAGACTATACTCTACACCAGCCGACAGTAATCCATAGGAAATAATTTCTCCCACCAACGCTTGAGCCCAATAATTAACAGCAAAAGGCTTCGCAAATAAATCGCATTTATTCGAGAGACAATGTTTATTAACCGCCCCCACGGCTTGTTTAATTTCATCGAAAAATTGTTTTTGGTTCAAGGTGTTACTAATAAAATTCTCAAGACTTCCATTTTTTGCAAGCACTCGTGACCCGATATACATATTCAGGGCCTCTGTTGGCCCTTCAAATATCCTAAATACACGCGCATCCCTGTATAGCTTTGAGATGCCACTGGCTTCTTCATACCCCCTCGCTCCAAGCGTCTGAACTAAAAGGTCTGCCATCCAGCCCAAATATTCTGAACCCAGGATTTTAGAAACCACAAACGCCTCTTCTGGAACCAGCGAGGAGTCTTCATCATAGGCGCTAGAAATAAGATAGATAAAATT
>CAXNER010000257.1:0-3134 GCA_964201315.1 Legionellaceae bacterium | reverse complement strand
TTCGTTGCCAAACAAGCCGCTTCTGCACCTGCCAGCGTAGTCGTATAACTGACCTTCTGTTGCAAGGCACTGCGTCGGATGGCAAAAGAATCCGCGATCGCTATTTTACCTTCCGTGGTATTCACAATAAAATCAATTTCATGATTTTTGATATAATCCACAACATGTGGACGGTCCCTCTGTCACCTTAAAAACTCGCCGGCAATCAATACCTGCCGCTTGAACCTAGAAAAAGCAGCGCGGTTCCACGGGTTGCAACGATTTCAAATCCTAATGCAATCAACCGTTTGGCAATTTCCCCAACACGGCCCTTACCTGCATCTCTTACCGAAACAAAGGCACGACGACGCTTCACAATATGCGCGCCGGCACCGAGTTGTGCTTTAGCATAAGCTTGTCTAAACCGCTTGGCAATACCCATCACCTCGCCCGTTGATTTCATTTCAGGCCCAGGAATGGATAAACCGCTGCAAATTTGATAAAGGGAAATACCGGCATTTTTGACTACTGCACTCTCGCTACGATTCAACTGCTTTTTCTAGGATTATATCTTCAAATACCGTTTGTTTTGATTTACAATGCTTGGATCATTTTTATCGTAACATTCAAACACAACTCTATAAGAATTTTTCATCATTTCTGTCTTGGCGATGTATACTGTAGGAGTATTATAGACTAAAAAACTCAACCTGTTACTAGTTATATTACAGATATCACTCATAGCATTACACTCACTTTAATCTTCCTGTGGATCAATCTTTAAGTCGGTTTTTTTATCCTCTAAGCCTTCCTCAGACAGTCGTATTTTTAAACTTACGTTATTTTTGGAGTCGGCATAACGAACGGCATTCTCTTGGGTGATTTTGCCTTCCTTGTATAAGTCAAGCAGCGCTTGATCGAAGGTTTGCATGCCGAGATCATGGCTGCGTTCCATGACTTCTTTAATATCATCAATTTTACCTTTTTCAATGAGCGCAGAGACATAGGGTGAGTTGATTAATATTTCAACGACCGGTATTCGCAGGTGGTTGATGCCCGGGATCAATCGCATGGAAATCACTGCTTTTAAATTAAGGGACAAATCAAATAATAACTGCGGTTTTGCATCTTCCTGAAAAAAATTTATCACGCGTTCCATAGCTTGATTCGCATTGTTCGCATGTAACGTCGAGAGGCACAGATGGCCGGTTTCTGCATAGGCGATGGCTTTCTTCATCGTTCCTCTATCTCGAATTTCACCAATCAAAATCACATCTGGCGCTTCTCGCATTGCGTTTTTGAGTGCGTTGTCATAAGAGAGAGTGTCGATTCCTACTTCCCGTTGATCGACAATGGATTTCTTATGATGATGGATATACTCAATAGGGTCTTCGATTGTAAAATATGACCGGTATGTTGCGTGTTTCGAAAATCAATCATCGAGGCAAGACTGGTTGATTTACCGGATCCGGTCGATCCAACTATCAAGACTAGGCCGCGCTCTTCCATCACAATTGAGCTTAAAATAGGCGGTAAATTAAGTTCTGCAATGGAGGGTATCACCCCAAGAATATATCTCGCGACCAATGCCACTTCTCCGCGTTGACGAAATGCATTGATACGAAATCGACCAAAATCATCCAGAGACAGGGCCATGTTAAGCTCCATGGTCTCCTTAAATTCTTTTTGTTGCGCATCGCTCATGATGGATCGTGCCATCATGGCAACTTCTTCAGTGGTCAGTGGTGCATCGCCAATGGGGCGCGACACCCCTTCTACTTTAATGGTTGCTGGAGCGCCAACACTGATAAATAAATCTGATGCATGTTCCTTGACGGTTAACTTTAAATAGTCAAAAATATCCATGATTGATCCTTGTTTTTGTATTCTCTGGGTAGCAATTCCCGGCGTAAAACCTAAGCTGGTAAAGGCGCACCCTCTCCCATCAATGGGAGAGTGCGATCCTACTGACCATTGGTTTTTACGGAGGGAATTACAAGTACTCAACCCAACCTACATTTCCTCTCTTCTCAAAGTTTAGTTAAACTATTGGGAATTACCATTTTATTAAGTGCTCTTTTGAATAATCGATCGGATTTACTAGCTGAATTAGCGCGAGGTGCAACGATTGTCACGCCGAATAATCGCCTGAGTCATCAACTATTGCGTGATTATGTACGTACTTCGGCAGATACGGTGCATGATAAACCACGATGTCAGTCCTACCCTGGGTTTTTACGCGATAGGTTTAAACAAGTTTTGCATGCTTATGCGCATCAAACGCATCCGGTTTTACTCAATGCGCATCAAGAACGCTTACTGTGGCAAGAAGTTGTTAGTCATCATAGTCCCTATCCCTGCACAGAAGGCTTAATCAATCAAGTGCAGGATGCCTGGACGCGATGCCAATTGTGGTTGATTGATATTGATGCCACTGTCTTTTTGAAAACACCTCAAACACAACAGTTTCAACGATGGCATCAGGCTTTTCAGACACGTCTTTCAAAGCATCATGCCATCACTGAATCGCAATTGGGCCCCTATTTAATTGACTTTCCGCTGGCACGCTTGGATTCACCGATGATTTGGGTGTCGTTTGATGATTTCACGCCACAGCAACGTCGGTTACAAGAAGTACTTACATCTCAGGGCATCGCGCAACACCATGAGGATCTTGAAGCACGTTCGCAAACTACAACGTGCTATGCAGCCCATGACACGCAAGATGAGCTCTCTCAGCTTATCTCCTGGCTCAACATACAATTAGCAGCGAAAATTTCTCGTATTGCGGTGATTGTTCCCGATCTTCAACAACAATCTCAGGCGCTGCAGCGGCGTTTACTGAGAAGTATTCCCGCCAGTCAATTTGAGCTCTCACTGGGGAAGGCATTAACCGATTACCCCTTGGTGGCTCACGCGCTTCATTGGTTAACACTTGAGAAAAGCACGTTCAGCAATCATCAAGTTCGCTTGCTTATGCACTCCCCTTATTTAGGTGGTGCATGGGCAGAGTTTTCAGATCGCTCAAAGATAATGGAAGACAGCCGGCTTTTACAAGAAGACATGATTCCCTATTCAGGTCTTCTGTTAACCCTGCAACAGAGAGCCCCAAAACTGGCGACACACCTGGAGCAATTAACTAACTATCCGCCCGA
>CAXNER010000256.1:0-3136 GCA_964201315.1 Legionellaceae bacterium | reverse complement strand
AACGCGAATCATATCCGGTCAGTTAGAGAGGGACTGATAACAGGAGTGGCCCGACCAGTACATTTGGGCCGTAGCACACAAGTCTGGCTGATTGATTTATACAACGACGCCGGCCAGCTCACCTGTACCTCCAGAATGACAGCATCAGTCATTCAGACCCAACCTAGGTTAAACCTAGAAAAAGCAGTTGAAGCCCACTACGAAGGCCTATCACGCTGATATTTAACGTTTTCTTGGTGCTTTTTAAGTTCACCGTACGGGTGAGTACGCTTTCACTTAAAAAACACCAAGAAAACGTTAAATATCAGCGTGCTAGACCTTCTCGCTACGGCTCCAACTGCTTTTTCTAGGTTAAATGCTTATTTTAGTGATGGATTGACTGTACCTCTTCTTCATGAGCGTGCTCACGCAATTTGATGGTTGATTTTACAAGCTAAATGATGGACAACAGACAACGAAGCATAAAAGTATAAAAAAAACACAGAGTAGGTTGTTAGACTCAAATCGCTAGGTTATCATGGCTGTGGGCAAAAACTGCCGTGCCCACAGCCATTTATAAGCTTATTTTAATCTACTGTGTCAAGAGTGCGCTGCGCCAGCGAAGAAGCCGCTGCTCTTGACATGGCGAGATCTGGTTTCATTGATAAAGCACATAACCTGATTTCCCAAAATACCATGTGGTTTCCCAAGATTTTGTCCACGCAATTTGATGGAATTCAAGCCAAGATACTTGATGGAATTAATGCAACATGCAGATTTATAAAAAAATTGTTTATTTTTACCACATCAAATATCGTGATGTATTAATGAAAATACGCGAGATACAGATCGAGCATCAATTTACTTGTAAATTGCATTTTTTTCAATCACATAATAAAAGTTCCATCATTTAAGTTGATTAGAAAAAGCAGGTTTTACATCAATTAAAAAGTCGCTTCTGATCTTCACCGCCTTGCATTAAAGTCGCAATCCCACCGCCAATGAAATCAACAGCATTAATGATTGGGGATAAAATCGCAATTAGTGCACCTATAACAAACGAGAGAAATAGTTTTCCCGACTTTAGAAATAGATTTCCCGACTTTTCTAAAGATTCGCTCGTATCGTATGTGGAAGTGACTAAGGCTTCAATAGCTGTAAATGCATATGTTACAGAAAAAGCTAAATGTTCAACTGCTAGAATAGATATTGCAACAGGCGCGGTGACTATCGACGCTGCTCTGAAAAATGTATCTGATTTCCATTGGTAAGTGGCACATATTGCACGGTTATCCTCAGATGGACTCAGATTTTTTAAAACTCCCATATATTGTTTTAATTCTTTATTGAATTCTTTTAATGTCATTGCGTTATTCCTTATGAATTATTGAGAACATAATGATAACACACAAACCTTAAGGCTTTCTTAATGACTTATAAGCCAATTTCCGAACGAATACAAGGCGCGAAAATAGTTCAAAAAAACGCAACCATTCAGTATCAATGAGGTTTTGGATGAGCCGTAGCCTTGGTTTCGCTACCCTGCACCAATGCTACGGCAGAGCATCTCAATCGTCATGATATGGTGAATAGTTACAAAAAAACAATGATAAATTGACCAAGAGATTGTAAAATACAAAGATTGATTGAATGTTTCGTTAATATATATTGACGACATGCGATAAAGCCCGTTATTTTAGTAGTCTATGTTTGCTAATTTTTAAGTTTTTTACAAAAACAACGGTCGCTGTTTCACAGAGATCATCCAATAAGGAAGTGTGATATGGTTTTAAATTATAAATTGATGGTTGTTATTTCTAAACTGAGTGACCTTGAGCCTAAGTATGCTGCACGGAGAATCGTTTTGGATGGTCAGCGGTTTTTGGGGAATTGGCGTGGGCAGACTGTAAACCAGGATCGGCAAAATGATTGCTTATTCATGCATGCGCTCGCTGGATGGGTTAAAGAGAATAGATTTGAGTATCGTGATATTTATAAGCGTTTTAATTCTGATCTTAACAAGTCAGGGGTAAAAGTGTCATATGATTCGTGTGTTGCCCCATTTTTAAAAGAGGCTATGTTAGGCGCAATGATCTTAACGTTATCAAAAATATCTAAAAGTTACACGAACTCGACTTTTACGGGTTGTGATGAAGCGTCTGTTAAAAACTACAGTGCATTGGCTTATGTGTTGCTAAATGAATTTAACCTTGGAACAGTGAGTGAGATTGATCCGATGGCACGATGCTCTTATTTACGAGCGTTTTCTCGATTGGTTACGTCAATAGATGACGGACACAAGACAGATCCGTCATTAGCGTTAATTCAGTGGCATCCTTCTTACTCGAATGATGTGCTATTACAACAGCTGAATAATGAGATAGGGGCAATTGAAACCGTTGTTGTTGCTTCACCAAGTGAAGAAGGTAGGCTTGCTCTTTAATCATAGCTGTCATTATAATCGGACGTAGGTTCGCATGTATCAACCTACGTTCTCTTCAACCAACTTTCAAGCGCATAAAAAGGTATCCTGTCTCTACGGCGCTCGATGTTGTGGCCCGATCCTAACCTACTGAAAAGCTACTGGACCGCGATGTGGTAGTTCCCCTCCTTCATTATCACTAACAGGTTGGTTGGGCACCGTTATCTTGCATTAAAGTAGCAATTCCACTGCCAATTAAATCAACTGCATTGATAATTGGGGATAGAATAGCTCTTAATGCATATTCAGCGGCTATGACTAACATTAAAAGAGCGTCTGCAAACATCGAGAGCGCCTTCATCGGATCAACAAAAATTACTAACTGAGTAATACTGTGTAAAATTAAATTTACACTACCCAAAGCTATGGAAAGACTTTCCAATGCCGTGTATATGGGCGCTGTGACTATAGAAGTTGCTCGTTCATGAAAATCAGAGCCAGATTTGTAAGGATTAAACAAACCGGGAGTATTAGATTCGCCCAAAATATAACTAGTTACTGTTTTTGTTGCGCCCATGGTGTTTTTCATTGCATTCTCCGATTTCAGTGATTAAAAATGCCATTATAACACATGATTTAGACCATTTCAGCAAAACTAAAATCAATTTGTTTTAATGTGATCTGTTGGTTCTGTAAATGCCCATGAAATGATAAGGATCGGGCCAGTAATAACTT
>CAXNER010000255.1:0-3138 GCA_964201315.1 Legionellaceae bacterium | reverse complement strand
ATGGCTGCGAGCAATGGGATTTTTAAGTCTTCATAATCATGAAGTGGACCAAATTTGTAAAAAGATGCAATAACGTATTTTTTCATGTTAATTACCTGACTAATAGTAAAACTCGATGGTGATATCTTCAGTATTTTTCTGAGAATTCTAAATTTCGACAATAATATACCATATTTTGCGCAAATAGGGTGTTTTCTCAGGGCAAGATTAGCTCTTGTACCGTGATTTCCGGTTTGAAATCACGGTGTTGTCTTAAGACGTTCTAAGGTGTGGTTGGTTGCAGGTGGTCTTCTTCTGCTTCAGTAATTGGTCCTTTTTTTAGTTGCTTAAACATCGTTGAAACGTGGCCAAATTTGGGAGCAACCACTTTGGTGGCTTGTGGCTCGTCCGTTTCATGTGGTAGCAATTCAGCTATAACCGTTTCTTTAATTTTGTCAGATATACCAGGGGTGGAGAGGATTATTTCCTTGTCATTATTTAGAACGGCTGTATATTCATCTTCTAAGCGCCCTAAAGTGTTTTTCATTGCAAGCGTATCTTGAACTCGGGCCGAGGTTTTAGTTTTAAACCACGAACATAGCTTAGCTAAAAAGATAAGTAGCCGTATCAAAAAACTATCATGTGTTGCGATAAGGGCATCTACCATGGGTGATAGCGCCTGAATTTTTACAAGTTCTTCTCTATTTTGTAAGATCTTCATGCCAAGTTTTTCGAATTCAGTTATTACATCAATAATCGTTTGGTTTGATTTACTTGATTCTTTTAGCATATGAGGTGAGGCTTTTGAAATTACCGGTTTGATCTCGTCGTCTTTTCTACCTAACTTGTCAGCTAGTTGTTTTATTTTAGCTTTTGCTAAAATCAACGCATTGTCTGATAAGTTACGCACACGTGTTTCAGCCATGGATCTGAGCGCTGTTTTACATTCACTATCAAAGGTTATTGGTAGACGACCTCGTAAATTTTCTTGGAGAGCGGTTGGTGCTACAGCGCGGAAAAACATGGTGGGAAGAAACGTAGCCCAGCTTAGTAAAGATTGGGCTTTGTCGTTAAGCGATCTCATGAAATCAGGGGCTGTAAGCTGATTCATTCGTACCTGCCACTCTTCTTTTTCAGCCTCAGAAGCATTATCAATAAGTGATTTAAACGCATCTTTTTGACTTTCTATTAGTGCTAATGAATATTTTATTCCAGTAATATTTAAATCATTTGCGTCTAAAGCATTAATAAGTGCAATAGCATGATCAATTTGCTGATTAAGGTCTATTTTTTCTGATTTTGCGGCCAGTAATTCTGCTATCTCACTATTTATCTGAGCCAATGTTTCTTTAATTTGAGTAAGTCTAGTTGGAAGAGGGATCTTAGTTTGTTTGATAATAGAAAGGCATTCTGCATTGAAATGTTGGTCTATTGTGACTGGCAGAACAAGTGATTCCACAGGGTCTTTGGGAGCAGTAGGGCTATTGATTATAGCTTCGAGGTGGCTCACGGATTCTCCTATTTTACGAATAAGTTTTTCTAGGTCACTGTTAAATGTCTTGATATCAACACCATATAAACGACTGAGCGATAATTTATAGCCAGGAAGATGGTTTATGATGATATGTACAATTTGAAGTGCTGTATAAAGTGAGACGCAGGTGGCTTGCGCCCGATGTTTCATAGCGTTATGTAGAGCATGTTTGTCTAACCAGAGATTAGCCTTGGTGATGAGTTGCTTAAGCTGTAAAGCGGTGCTATTGCTCGGCTTTAGATAGAGACTATTTAAACTGGCTAATAAGCCAGTAAGGACGATTTTTTCTTGGGTATTTGCACTGTCACGCACACAATCGTGATAATACTCGTCAATAACTAATTTTCCATAGAGGAATGCGCCAAAAAGGGCTGCATATTCACTCTCACTGGAGTACTGGTTAAAAGTGAGAAACACAGGCGATTTATTACTAACGAGGTCGCGTTGAATGGTTAATAAACTGTTTTCATCAACATAGTTGCTGATTAAAATAGTCGTGTTGATATTATGTATTTCTTTGTCGGCTGCTTTTGGATGTTTTGGCGTATTTACCCATCGCTTAAAATGTTCGCGGAACCGAGCATTCTTTTCAACATCAACCATCCAAATCCCCAAAAGTGACCTTTGTTCTTCATCTCAATGGTGGAGCTAAGATACACAACACGATACTAATTAATCAAATGTGCCCATTCTAGAGTAATATGATTAAGGAAACATTAACGGAGACGGAAATAATCTGACAATATTCTATAACCCCATCATACGTTTCGTTTGCTGAGGTAATTTGCAAGCATCGTAAAATGAAAAATCATGCCGGTTAATGTGCGCTTGACGTTGGCTGATGAAGGCACAAGTCTTATCGGTGGCTGCTTTTAAAATCGTTGTCTCTATCAACGGATCATATAAACAAAGGATACTCTCTTGCCATTTATTGCTTGCTGGTATAATTGGCCCTTTTTTTGTTGTGGGTATGGTTATAGTTGGAATGGGAAGGCCAAAGTGGCGGTAAATTTTCCGGCTTATTTCCACGACAGCATTGATTTTTGCCTCAATACTATGGCCCGCAATATGTGGTGTGCACAGGGTTGCAAAATCAACTATTTCTGCATTGATTGTCGGTTCTCCTTCATAGACATCCGTGCAATAGGTGATGGATGCCGGCATGGTTAATAGAGCGGCCTCGTTAACAACCCCACCCCTGGCTGCGTTGATGATAGTTGTGTCTGGTTTTAATGAATGAAGAAAATCAGCAGACAACAAATTTGTACTAGGGTAGGGCGGTATTTGGTGTAAATTAGGATGGATACACAACAAATCGCATGAAAATAATTCGGGTAAAGAGCAGTAGTGATACGGCCCAACTTGCGATGCTTTGAAGGGGTCAAAACAAACCACATCAAATCCCGCTGCCTGAAGGCGCGCCACCACGCGCGATCCAACCTCGCCAACACCAATTACTCCAGCCTTTCTACCAATAGCACCTCTATTTTGCTCTAAAGACGCGAGAGTCGCCACGACATAATCAGCAACGGCTCTTGCATTGCAACCCTTCGCATCGAACAAGGCTATTTTGTGTTTTTTTAAATAATTGTTATCAATATGATCGATGCCGCTACTGGCTGTGG
>CAXNER010000254.1:0-3143 GCA_964201315.1 Legionellaceae bacterium | reverse complement strand
ACTCGTTAAAAACGCTGGAACACCGGCTTCCTGCATGTCTTGAAATTGAGCTTGCGTAAATTTATCTGCGTAAATGAGGATAAGGGGTCGGTTAATCCATGGAAATTTTTTAATGATATCTGCTTTTGGCATAGTAAGTTTCTCTCTTTAAATTGATCTATATGAAATTTAATTCACGGGATTCGTGATGACTTAATCCCTTGTCCAAATTTATAGCTTTTGAAGCTGAAAACAAGCTATTTTGAGACAAGGCAGACTGAGCTTGATTTTCTATGCCAAGCGCTGCAACAAGCGAGGATGCATAGGTGTTTAGTTCTTTTCTTTGGATGGGGTGAACTTCCATCCAATGGTGTAACGGCTTAATATAGTATTCATCATCGCAACTGTCATCTGGAGATCCATCACCATCAGGTGATTGTCTGGAACGATCAATTGGGTCAAAAGAGGTTGGATTTGAGCTTTCTTGTGCCACATAATCGCACAATTTTATTGTTCTTTGCATGCCTTTACGTATCAAAATAGCGAGCTCGTCAACAGAATAACCGTCAAATTTATTTGGATTATCTATTAATGTTGGGGGAAACCCCACTTGCATTAATAATACGTTTAATATGACCATGCAAAAAACCCTACAATTACCATCATAAAAAGGATGAAGATGCTCAAGACGTTGTATGGCTTTTACAATCGCGGTAAGTTTTTCATCTTCTGAAACGTGAGCTTCAATTATTTCATAGGCTTCTATTAATATTTTTTGTATTTCTTCAGTAAGATTGAGCTGATATTTTTTTTTCAACTCAAGATACCGGACCGGTGGTTTATACATTTGATACAATGATTCTGCCAAAGCATAATCTACTTGGAGCATGTAAGCGCCACCGCTTACGCGACAAACTTTGGTTGCATCTTCAATAAATCCAGCACCCTTAGAATCAACTTTCGAAGCCAATACTTCAAATTCATCTATTTCTTCTTTGCTTAAGTTACCATTGTAGCTAAAAAAATTAAAAAATTGCTCGGGCCCTTTGACCAATTGTTCTAAACAATCAAAGCGCTCGGCTTCTGATTGGTCGACAGAAATGTCTTGAATCCGATAAGGGTATTTTTCATGCTCTTTTGCTAATGCTCTTAACCCTGATTCACTGCACGTGCCTGGTTCTATTCCAAAGGCAACTGTGTATCCTCTTCTTAGTTCTTCTAAGGGCTCTGTCAGTCTACTCTCTATAACGCCTTTTATGCATAAGGAGTGAATGTGCATAATATCATCTAGCTCAAAACGTTTTTTTTGTTTGATGAACGGAATAACAAAAGAATACGCATTTAGTACGCCTTTTATAGAACCAGGCTCGCTGCTCTCCCAGTTGCGCACGGTCAGAGGTCCATCATCAAATTGAAGGCACCAATCCACAGCATAGCGGTACAGCTGATAAGGCGCATGTTTCGCCAGCAATTGAAAGTCAGACAATCCAGGCATTCACCCTTCCATGTTAGTTAATTTAACGAGCAGGCGTATTATATGCGATGAAAAACCTGATTGATACGATAATGATCTTATGGTGTAAGGATTTCAGGGGTTTGGATCCATAGTCCCCGAGGGGGCTTTTGCTCAAGGATTATATCTGCGTAAGTTGTTTATTATCCTCAATAATTTTTAATTATTGTTTTTCAAAGGGCGTGGCAATGGTAAGCCAACAAGGGGTGTTTTTGATCAAATTATGTTCCATTAGAAAATAAATTGTCAATAAATTACTACTATACTCTATATAAAAATAAGTCTGGAGTCGTAGAAATGACAATTTTGTTTTTTAAGGGCGATGAGACATCGGCACTTTCCCTGGCTACCCTAGCATCCGAAAGAAGCGGGGATCCTCTAGAAAACATCCTACCCTTTGATGCTTCAAACCCTTTTGTGACCGCGCCCACAGAGATTACCTTGGTTGCCCATACAAGTGACGAGGCGCAACACATTGGAGAAAGAACCCCAGCACAACTTGCTCAAGATTTTTCAAAGATGTTTGGAAAAGGTGACAAAACAAAATTGGAGCATGTTTATCTTGTTTCTTGTGAAGCGGGAATGTGTAAGGACGGAAAACCTTCATTGGCACAAAAATTTGCTGAAGAAATGCAAAAAAAAGGGTTTACGAAACTCTCAGTCCATGCAATAGCTAACCCTCAAGGCAGCCCTATTGAAGGCATGCGCGTGGAGGTGGTCAATAAGGGGGGGGTAACAGCCGTTCCCTCTGGAACTGTTCGTGCGCTGTTGTTTACTAACAAGGCAAGTCAAGATTTAGATGACGAGATAAGCGCACTAGATACCAGGATTAAAGCGTCAGACGCTCGTCGTGCACAAAAAATGGGGTACGATCATCGGGCACACATGGCAATGCTAAATGAGAGAAAGGCTAAAGAAGAATCAAGAAGAGTTGATAAAGGGCTTGCACCACTTAATTTTTCTTTGACATTAGATTATAAAAACGAAATGAAGCAACCCTACAATACGTTTACTGCAGATGGGCCCTTAGGTTTTATTAGCGAACCTGTTGCTCATGCAATAAAGCGCCTCCAGTCGAAGAAACTTGATATCGTTAATTTGAATTATTCTGATGAGGACACAACTAAATACATGGATAGAATTAATATACTTATTGATAAATTAAAAAAACCATCAACCATGGATGTTTTGGCAATTGGCAAGGTATTGGATGATCATGAAAAGTCTGAGAAAACGCACTCTAAATTACCAGCATTTATGACCAAAAAATTCACCCAAAGTACATACCACGATTTGGTTATTGAGCCCTTGAGGAAAGATATTAAAGCGTTTGAAAGCGAATGCAAAGCAAGACCTATTTCTTCCCCTACTGTTTTGTCCGCGACACCTATTAATGATGCGTCTTCTGATGATGAATTGTTCGATGCCATCAGTGACACCCAACCTCTTCTGCCAAAGGCTTGTGGCGATAATGGAAAAACACAGTGTATGCGTGACAAAATGGCAAACTTTCGCCCAGAAACTGGCGCCAACTGTAATATTCCAGCGCTACTTGTTGCCTTGACGGAGTATAAAAAACAGCGTACTGAGAATGAATGGGGATATCATTACAATTTTTTAAAACTTGTATCATTTGTTTATTTAATTTTAG
>CAXNER010000253.1:0-3160 GCA_964201315.1 Legionellaceae bacterium | reverse complement strand
AAGGGTAAAAAATGGCTGCACATACCACGGGATTGCGTTAAATGTAGACATGGATTTAAACCCATTTTTAGATATTAATCCTTGCGGATTTGCAACATTGCAAATGACACAGTTAAAAGAGTTTAATAACAGTGTTAATATCGATGATGTTAGGGATAAATTCGTTCAAACATTTTTAACTGTATTTAAGACTGGACTTTAAGCAATGTTGACATTTACTTATCGCCATCGCCCACGTACCGCGACTTGTACGCGGCATCCAGGAGATCTCTACGTACCGCGGACAAGCCGCGGAATGTCAACACGCACCTAATAAACCCCAAGGATATATTTTTGAATAATGGGACGACATGCATTTATTAACTGATTACATACAGCCTCTCACATTTTGGTTGCAGACCCACCCACATTTTGCACTATTCATTACATTCCTAATTTCTTTCGCTGAGTCCCTTGCTATCATCGGCAGTATTATTCCAGGCTCTATCACCATGACAGCCATCGGTATTCTAGCGGGCTCTGGAATAATGCGCATTGACTTAACTTTTTTAGCGGCCGTATTGGGTGCTATTGCTGGAGACAGCGGAAGTTATGCCCTTGGCTATCACTTTAGTGACCGATTAACCAGCATATGGCCATTTCGAAACTACCCTAAATGGCTGAGTTATGGTAAAGATTATTTTGCACGCCACGGCGCCACAAGCATCCTGCTTGGACGTTTTTTTGGCCCTATGCGCTCAATTATTCCGGTTATCGCTGGAATAATGCACATGAATCGATGGCATTTTTTATTAGCCAATGTCATTTCAGCGATTGGTTGGGCAATTCTTTATGTTCTACCTGGGGTTATAATCGGTGCAGCTAGTACTGAGTTGTCATCCGAAAGTTCAACTCGCCTTTTTGTTGTAATACTACTTATACTAATTTTTGTTTGGTTTATGAGTGTCGTTGTAAAGTGGTTTCTTGTTCATACTAATCATTTTTTACGCACTAAACTTCATGGTTTTTGGAGTTGGTTAAAAGAGCACCCAACGTTCGCCGTCTATAGCAAGCGTTTAGCCCCCAGCCATGAGGTCAACCACTACCCAACAGCCGCATTAACACTTATAGCCAGCACCTGTTTTGTACTTTCATTCATTACTACTATTCTTGTTTCACAAGACTCATGGATAGCTGTAATCAATAATCCAGCCTATCTTTTTTTTCAAAGCATGCGAACTCAGCATCTAGATACGTTGTTTATTATTATAAGTTTGATAATAAGTCCCTTGCCCCTATTCGCACTTATGCTAGCAACGACTATTTATACCCTTTACTATAGAGAATGGCGCACACTGAGCTATTGGTTAGCCCTTGTTTTAACGACTGGGACAATCATCTTTGTGTTGACATTCTTAGTCGATGTTCCAAAACCCAATGGGCTGCTGAGGCAACACGCGCCACTGTCCTTTCCCCTCGTTAACCTTACGCTTGCGACTTCATTGATTGGTTTTTTAATACTCTACATCGGCAGTCAATACCACACAGTTAGCACGCTTATCTTGAGAATTGCATTGATATCGTTGTTGACTCTCGGCTGTATTGCGCCCGTGTATCTGGGTGACAATTGGATTATGAGTATTATAGCTTCATGTTTTATTAGTTTAACTGTATGTCTTTGGTATTGGATTTTTTATAGACGGGTTGAGCAGTTACAAAAATCGTCCCAATTACCGCTAGCTATAGTTTTTTTCCTATTCACTCTAACCACATGTTTTTCATATCGACTTGATTTTAAAAACCTTGTTCAGACCCACTCCTCCCACCTAGAGCAATATGTCTTGACGGATGATGCCTGGTGGAATCAAAAACGTCCGTTACTACCAATTTATAGCACTAACCGTATTGGTCAACGAACAGGGTTACTGAACATTCAGTACGCCGGTTCCCTATCAAATCTACAACAAACACTGGAAATGCATGGCTGGAAGCGTAAAACCAACTCCATTTTTTATTCACTGCTCATGCGCGCCAGCGGCGAGAATCCGTCAGATAAATTACCCTTACTGCCTGAACTTTACTTAAACAAAAAACCTACATTAATCATGACCTATAGTACTAAAAACAACCGCAATTTATTGGTCTTACGTTTATGGCGTTCTAATTACCACCTACGTCATTATCTTCAGCCCATCTGGTTGGGTAGCGTAAGTCTTGCGAACATAAAAAAACATCAGCAATACTCTTCCCACCAAACAAACCCAGAAGACTATATTTCACAAGCCTTGCCTCTGTTTAGAGTCAAGCAAGTTAGTGTTTCAAAACGGTGCATTAAACTGTTGCCTCATCGAATATCGTCAACCCTGCTGATTATTAAAGAGCCAGAAACACAGTGATCTCAATTGCCGGTTGACTCGATGCTTCCACGATAAATTTATTGTATACTCGTCGACCTCAAAATCACTTCTGTGCCAATACCATGCCCAAATTTGTGTTCACTCCCCCAAAAGTTGATTTAAAACAAACGTGGGGCCAATTGTATGGCTGCAGTTTAACGCTTGCCCTAGCCGAATACTGCCAATCCACCCCAGGTGTGAAACTATTGGTGGCTCCTGATAATTTGGCTGCAGCACAGTTATTAGACGAGTTAAATTTTTTTCTTAAAGACAAAAATGATTCACAAGAGATTTTGCTTTTTCCTGACTGGGAAACACTTCCCTATGACCGGTTTTCACCCCACCAAGACATAATTTCTGAGCGTTTAAATACCTTAAGCCGCTTGCAACAAGTTACCAATGCAGTGGTGATCAGTGCGGCCAGTACCTTAATGCACCGTCTTTGTCCCCCTCAATTTATCACTCAACACGGCCTGGTGTTAAATGATGGGCAAACACTCAACGTCTCTCAATTTAGGCACCAATTACAACAAGCAGGTTATCATTGTGTAAACAAGGTGTTAGAGCATGGCGAATTTGCTGTGCGTGGCGCTATTATTGATATCTATCCGATGGGCAGTGGCTTGCCTTTCCGTATTGAATTATTTGATGATGTTGTTGATAGTTTACGCCGTTTCGATCCTGAGACTCAGCGAACCATTGAAAAAATTAGCCAAATTAACGTATTACCAGCGCGCGAATTCCCATTAAATGAACAAAGCATTACCCTCTTTCGACGAACATTT
>CAXNER010000252.1:0-3175 GCA_964201315.1 Legionellaceae bacterium | reverse complement strand
TGGCTTTAGCTAAAGAATTAACCAACCACAGCCTACCGGAAATCGGCGATAATTTTGGTGGACGTGATCACACGACAGTGATTCATGCTTGTCGCAAGGTCAAGGAGCTCGTGCTTGAGGGACATGATTTTGCAGAAGACTACAAAAATTTGATGCGTACTTTATCCTCTTGATTTGGGATTGTCTTATGTTTGAATTAACTATTAGTAAGCAGCAGCTTCTAACCCCGCTATTAACTGTTGCAGGTGCTGTGGACAAAAAGCAGTCTTTGGCCATCTTGTGCAATATTTTATTAAAACTTACCGATGAACACCTTTATCTAACGGCGACTGATTTAGAAATCCAAATCACTGGTTCTGTTAATGTTACAACCAGTAAAAACACCGGATTAATTACGGTGCCTGCGAAAAAAATGATAGACATTATTCGTTCGCTTGATGAGAATGCTACCCCGACTATTGCATTTGATGCAGGGGTTGTCACCATCACGGAGGGTCGCAGTAAATTTAAATTAGCGACATTACCGGCTGATGATTATCCTAATAGTGAGGATGAGATAAATGAGGTTGAGTTTTCTATAGAAAAAGCTGCCTTCACTCATTTATTACAGTCAACCCATTTTGCAATGTCACAGCAAGATGTTCGTGTGTTTTTAAATGGGCTACTCCTGGAAGTTGATTCGCAATCGCTGACAGCAGTTGCAACAGATGGTCACCGCATGGCCATTTCTAAGCTGCCTTGTACCCTTGATAATCAACATCACCGGCTACTTATTCCGCGAAAAGGTGTGCAGGAAATACTACGGTTGCTTACTAATGTTTCTGACGAGACGGTTTTTATTGCTGCTGGGAAAAGTCATTTTAAATTAGTTACTAGTCATTATGTTTTTTCAACCAAGTTGATAGATGCACGCTTTCCACCCTATGCGAAAGCTATTCCTGCGGCTCAAGACAAGCAAGTAATTATTGAACGTGATTTACTAAAACGCGCACTTTCCCGGATTATTATTTTGGCACATGAGAAATCGAGAGCGGTAATGTTGCACCTCCAACCAGGTCAGTTGACATTGATTGCTAATAATCAAGAGCAGGAAGAAGCGATTGAGACCTTGCTTGCTGAAACTGAAGGCGATGAATTGAAAATCGGTATTAATGCTAATTATTTACTGGACGTGCTTAACCATGTTGGAGAAGGCCCCTTGCGTTTGTCCTTGTCTACGAGGGATAGCAGTATTTTAGTTGAGTCTTTGCAGGATAATCATTATTTATACATTATCATGCCCATGAAGATTTGATGGATGTTTAGGTTTATTACTGATTTAAACATTCATCATTTACGTAATATTCCTTCTGCGCGGCTCAGTTTCCATCCGCACTGCAATCTTTTTTATGGAGAAAATGGGAGCGGTAAAACGACATTGCTAGAAGCATTGTATTTACTTAGTACTGGTCATTCTTTCCGTACCCGTGAAATTTCACCTTTGGTTAGTCACGATGAGCAATCGTTAACGGTTTTTGCTCGTACATCTACAAACGAGACAATCAGCATCCAAAAAACTGTTTCAGGTCCTACTCATGTTAAATTGAACATGCAATCTTGTTTTACAAGCAGTGAATTGGCTCATTTCTTGCCCTGCCAAGTTTTTTATCAAGATATTTTTCAGATTATTGACGCAGGACCCTCTGATCGACGTGCGCTGCTAGATTGGGGATTGTTCCACGTGGAACATTCGTATCATGCGCTCTGGAAGCAATACCGTTCTGTTATTAGACAACGCAATGCGTTGTTACGGCAAAAAGCGCCGCGCCAGCAGTTCGTGCCTTGGGATACGCAATTGGTTCATCTATCACTTGAATTAGATAAGATGCGTACAAGCTATTTCAATAAATGGAATGGGTTATTTCAAGTGTTTTTGCAACAGCTGACCGATGTTCCTTGTAGACTAAGTTATTACAAGGGCTGGGATAAAAAAGGCACTGGAAAAAGTCTGGCTACTATTATAGACGATCAATTTGAAACTGATCTTTACCGACAATATACACATGCAGGGCCCCACCAGGCCGACATATATTTTGATTCATCGTCTAAAAAAGCACAGCGAATTCTCTCTCGGGGACAACAAAAAATTGTTTTGATTGCATTAAAGCTTGCGCAGGCAAGCCTAGTTCCCCTGAATTGTGTTTATTTATTTGATGATATTGCCGCTGAATTAGATGCCGTCCACTTATTACGGTTAATTCAGTGTTTAGGCCAGATTAAGGGGCAACTGTTTATAACAACACTTAATGATTCTACCGTTTCAATGTTTAGTCGTTCACTTGAGTCATCGACCTTTCATATTCAAAATGGAGAGTTTAACTAAGGCGTGTTTACAATTCGTGTTTAAAGAATCTTTAAAACGCATACGTACTCGTGGCCAATTCGTGGTTTTATTATTACCCTCAAGGTTTAATTTGAAGTTTCTACTTAATAGAGGCATGTATGATAGCTTGTGCGTCAGGGTCCTGTCACGGTAGTGCTTGTTTTTCATGCTCGCAGGCTGTGCGTGAAAAACAAGCACCACCGCGCCACCCTTCCTGTTAGATCGATCACATGCTAAATCGTAAACCCACACAATGGAAGGGTGGCGCGGTTGTTTGCTTTTTTCGCACGGAACGCAGTGAGTACGAAAAAAGCGAACTACCGTGACAGGACCCTGACGCACAAGCGATTATAAAGGCCTCTATTAACTAGAAGTATCCAGGTACTGATAGTGTGGGTAAAGATATGTCTGCGGCTTGTTCGCAGGATCTACGAATTTAGCAACATCGCTGGATCCGGCGCATAAAGCGCGGGAAGCCGGCATTTAGATTGAATTATAGCCACACGAGATCTTGCCCTGTTAATTAATCCTATGCGGGACTAATTTATTTTAATTTATGGTATCCTAACCGCTGTATTTCGCTAGGGTTACGAGGGTTATTGCGTTGATTTAGGGTTTGATGGGTTTTGTTATCAAATCGGTTGAAAGTAATGTCTTAAAAATCTCGTGCAGCTACCGTTTTAATCCCCGTTTTCGAGGTGGCGGGTATTTGCTGCATTTTTAGTTAGGATTGTTGAGACGAGATGAATAAGGAGTGCTAAACATATGCATGATGGTGCGGTTTTTTACACGGTATTTTTAATATTTGCAGGT
>CAXNER010000251.1:0-3176 GCA_964201315.1 Legionellaceae bacterium | reverse complement strand
AAACGACTATACATGCGAAAAGGAGAGACAATGTCTGCAAAAAATGCAATATATGCCCAATCGGGTGGTGTTACAGCAGTAATAAATGCATCCGCCTGCGGACTCATTCAAACTGCACGAAAATACCCTTTGCAAATAGCCAAGGTATTTGCCGCTAAAAATGGCATTATTGGGGCATTAGAGGAGGACCTGATTGACACCTCTCTTGAGGATGATGGAAGCATTGCCAAGCTTCTACACACACCCTCAGGTGCTTTTGGATCGTGTCGTTACAAATTAAAAGAAGATGGGCCTGACTTTCAGCGCCTTCTAGATGTCTTCAAAGCGCATAACATTGGATATTTCTTCTACAATGGTGGTGGTGATTCACAAGATACGGCAAACAAGGTAGCTATAATGAGCAAGGCTGCTGGGATTCCTGTGACCTGCATTGGCATTCCAAAAACAGTTGATAATGATTTGCCATTTACCGATAGCTGTCCAGGCTTTGGATCTGTCGCAAAATACATTGCTATTTCAACATTAGAAGCAGGCTTTGACGTGGCGTCAATGGCCGCCTCATCCACGAAAGTATTTATTCTTGAAGTTATGGGTAGGCATGCCGGCTGGATAGCTGCCAGCAGCGGCATAGCCTCTAGTAGTATAAATGAACCGCCTCATATCATTTTATTTCCAGAAGTGCCTTTTGACCAGACACGTTTTCTTAAGCGCGTCGCTGAATGCGTAGAGGCTTATGGCTATTGTGTTGTCGTCGTCTCTGAAGGCATTCGAAACCGTGAAGGTCAATTTCTAAGTGATGCGGGTCTACGCGATGCTTTTGGCCATGCCCAGTTAGGTGGTGTAGCACCGATTCTCGCCCAGTTAATAAAAAGCGAGTTAAATTTTAAATACCATTGGGCGGTTGCGGATTACTTGCAGCGTGCAGCGCGCCATATTGCATCATCCGTGGACGTTGAACAGGCTCACGCCTTAGGAAAAGCAGCCGTTGAATTAGCCTTAAGCGGCCATAATGCTATCATGCCCATCATTGTTCGAGAACAAGACTCACCCTACCGCTGGTCAATTGGCCATGTACCACTAGCCGATGTCGCAAACCAAGAAAAGGCAATGCCTTCAGATTATATCAGCGCTGATGGAATGGGGATTACCGAGGCCTGTCGTCGCTACTTAGCACCGCTTATTCAAGGTGAAGCCTATCCGCCTTACAAAGATGGTTTACCTGATTATGTTCGTCTTAAAAATATACTTGTTGATAAAAAGCTAGCACCTCGTCAATTCCGGGGTTAATAAGAACTTACGTCAATAGAACGTATCCTATCAGGTCTTACGCGTAAGTTCTGATAGGATTTCAAGTTGAACTTCCTGAATTTGAACCATTTTCTCCCATTGATATGACAGCAAATGGTCAATTTTTGCGTGCAAATTTCGAATTTCCAATTCAGCTTTCAAGTTAATTTGATAATCGTGTTGTGAGCGAACACGATCTTTCGCTTCTTGACGATTTTGACTCATCATTAACACCGGTGCCTGGATTGCCGCTAGACATGATAAAATCAAATTAAGAAAAATAAAGGGGTAAGGATCCGCCGGCCTCAACCAATAAACCAACGAATTAGTGAACACCCAAAGCACAAGAAAAACAGCAAAAAAAATTAAAAACCACCAACTGCCACCGAAGCTTGCAATTTTATCAGCCCAACGCTCACCCAAGGTCCATTTTGGATCAAACCCAGTCTCCATGTTAGCGGCCAGTAATTCGTGCTCATTGATACTGTCTAGAACCCTATGCTCAAGAGACGTCAGCTCACCTTTTTCAGACATTAGGAGGGAATGTACATAACGCGAGCGCAGCAGCGCTAAATCAGCATGGCATATAAACTGCTCTGCAGTCCAATCAGGGACTGTGTGCTTAATTTCAGTCACAATTTCTTTGCAAACTAATTCTCCAGAAACGATACTATGGCTTGGAAAAGATTTTGCGCATATGGCGCAAGTTCGTTGTGAATGATTGATTTTTTTCATTTTGTAATTTCCTTACCCATCATCTGGTAAATCTATTGATTCGCGCTCAAGCCATGATGGTATCGACAGTATACTCACAAAATAAACCAAATCTGCTTTCGTTGCAAAAAACTATTGTGGTGTGGATTTTTTAAAAGAGATAATAAAAAAGCCGCCAGAGCGGCGGCTTTAAAGTCTAGAGCGTTGCTATTATGGCCTGCAACTTGCTGGACGGTATTTAGGAAGCAAGGAACCTAATGTACAATCCCATGTTACATCGCCATTAGCTGTCAATGTTGGTGTCATGATGATAGTACCGCCACCAGCAGCTGCTGTGTAGGTAATGGTAATCACACCATTAGCTCCAACTGCAATAGACGTAACATTACCGGTTGCTGCAGGAGTCGTATACCCGGTAGCCGCTTGAGTTGCTGGCAGGGCGTTATTCGTCATAGCAGTTTCAGACACAGCAAGTTTAGCAGATGATGCCATCTCCAAGCCCTCAGTTACGCGTGCTCGGATGGTGTAATCCTGGTAAGCAGGAATCGCAATAGCCGCAAGAATACCAATAATAGCGACCACGATCATCAGCTCAATCAATGTAAAGCCTTTCTGTTGTTTCATGATTTTCCCCTTAGATGAATACTCACACATATAATCATGCAAGTTAAATGCCAAGTACACAATATGTTTTTACAGTGCTTTGATAAAAATATATTTAAAATACATGACTAATATGGTCACTATGTGTCAATTTATAGAAAAACTAGTGTTTTCATGTCCGAGGAATCTACTACTATGGTCTGCAATTTGCTGGACGGTATTTTGAAATCAAGGTGCCACCTGTGCAATCCCAAGTGACATCACCATTAGCAGTAAGGGTCGGGACTAGTGTGATGGTGCCATCACCTACCCTCACTGGATAGGTGATGGTAATCACCCCATTCGCCCCAATCACAATTGAAGATACATTAGTAGTGGCAGTGGGTGTTACATAACCTGTAATGACTTGATTGTTAGGCAGTACGTTATTTGTCATAGCGGTTTCAGCAACGGCAAGTTTTGCTGAGGATGCCATTTCCAGGCCTTCAGTTACACGGGATCTGATAGTATAATCTTGATACATAGGAAAAATAGCTATAGATACAAGAATAGCGACAATGGCGACCACAATC
>CAXNER010000250.1:0-3176 GCA_964201315.1 Legionellaceae bacterium | reverse complement strand
CCGGTGGATCTGGACGATTTTTCACGCGGCAGGGTTGGATGACGATAAAACGCAGGTAGGCGTGGTTGATTGAGAGTTCGTTTTGGCTGTTTTTTGATCTTGGTACTTTCGGAAATTAGGGAATAGGGCCTTTAAAACTCCTATACCCGTGCTAACCGGACTTATCTAAATTGCTAGAGGCGGACATTTCTAAATTGCGTTGACAGTACTTTTTGATAAATTTTGAAGTTTATTTATAGAACTGGAAGCAATTACCTTCACTTCAGTTTGAGCTCACGGATGAACAATAGGTGGTTCAATTCTATCTTCAGAACCTGTAGAATTACCTGAGTCTGATGGAGCAGGTGATATTGGTGGGGTTATTTTCTCTTCTAAAGTAGTAGAGCTAGCCCCCTTATTTTTTTGAATGGCTAACTTAAACCCAGTAAAAGACTTGGCGAAACCTTTTTCTCGTGCATGAGCAAATAATCCAAGACCAGTCCCTACAGCTAATGTGGCGGCACCAACGCCGACACCGACGCCCGCCGCTCCCAACACCGACAACAACAAACTAGCTCCACCAGTAGGAATCGCTGCTAAAATACCAGCAACAACCAACACTATACTTGCAAAGATTAAGAGTGAAACACCCAATTTCTTCCAAAATGGCGACTCTTTGCCAGATACTTCTTCAGAAAGTTTTGCAATATTTTTAATGTTTTCCAAATTTTGTGGGTTCTCAAGGGCAATTGAACTGTATTGCAAGGCCGTCTTAAGTGTAGATTCGCTATCAGGTTCCGACACACTAACCTTCTGCATTTCTGCGATTAATTCCTGTCCCCGCTTATAAATATCACGTTCATCTTTAGAGGAAGAAGTCTCAAATTCATCAAGCCTTTTTGTGAAATTAACAAACCCACTAAGCTCATCAAAAAGAGTCGCTGAATTACGCTCATAGTCACTGTCTTTATAAAAGTTAATGTCACTTACGGAACGGCGAATAATTTCATTAAAATAATCCTTTACCGGTCCACTTTCAGGGATATCTTTAAAATTTGCTTTAATTTTATCAACAAAGAGAGGATATTCTGTATCACGATCATCAATATTGTTCTTATAAAAAATCCGGAGCTTCAAATTGTCCAGCTCATCAATATTTGCAGTCCCATTCTTATTTAAAATGTTCTCTAATAATTTTCGAATTGATTTGGAATTTATTTCTTTTAATACATCATCGATACTAAGTTCTTGGGCAAGGCCATGACTATGCATATCCTCACGTAAAAAAAGTGTGACGGCTCTATCTTTTGGAGCAGCTGTCGTGTTTTTTATAATAGAGGCAGTCCACATTGATGGGTCCAATCTACTAGCAGTAATACTGAAGCCACAAGGAATATCACCCTCATAATATGCAAAACAGACATTGATTTTGTTTTGTAAGTTACCAATCTCATTGTTTTCTTCAAACTCAGACGACTCAAAAATAAACAATTGAAAAATCAGCTCAGAGAAAACCGAGGCATTCATGTTCCCTTGAGTGTAAGTTAGGCTTACCTTAGGATCCTCCCAGGTTTCTCGCAGTGAAGCCTGGGTTTTTCCATTAGCATCAACAAAAGGAGAACGAGGAATATCTTTCTCAATGACTGATTGATTGTCTCCTTTTGAAGCGACCTGAATAAACGTGTTAGTGTATGTCCCGTCACCAACATAACCAAATATTTTATCGTAAGGTCCTGAAAAAATTTTATATTTAGCCACGTCACATCTCAACTATAATGATTTTATCTACTTTCCATAATACAGAACAAATATTAAGCAAATATTAACCATGCAACGTAATACTTACCCACGTACCGAGCTACAATATAAATTGATTAGATTTTTTTTCATAAAGAGCCCTGCACAAACCTAAAACAAACATTTCACATCAAGCTTTACCGTGTATAATGACGCGACTCATTAGATGAAGACCAAACTATGTTACGTGCATTTATTTTTAGCTGTTTATTTGTTTTTTCATGTTTTATACAGGCCGCGCCATCTTCACCTCTTTACCAAGTCGACATGATTGTATTCACTCATCTTACCAATACATCGACTAAAACCAGCCTAACACCACTAACATTGGCTCCCGAGATGGAACACGCTATCCAACTACAAAATGATGTCAATAATCTCCTAACGCCATACCATACTCTACCCTCCTCGGCATCCACATTAAAAAACGAATATTGGGCCTTGAATCGCAAACCACAATACCAAGTACTTCTGCATTATACGTGGTTACAACCAGGCAATAATCAACGGCCCATTGCCTTGTCTCACATGAATAATACAGGTTGGAACATTGAAGGCACCTTAAGGATTAGACAAAGCAATTATTATTTACTCGATACAAAACTTCTTTTCTCAGCGCCAAACAACGCACAATCTGCTTTTGTGTTTGCACAAAAACAACGATTAAAGCCAGGGGTTGTTTATTACCTTGATCACCCACAAGCCGGCATGCTTATCAAAATTCATCAGATTACTTAGTACGCCATGGTCTATAGCATAGCGCATACCATACACTCTTTTTCACGCATTAAAATTTGGCTTATCAGCGTATCGTTCGTCTTATTTCAGTTTTTTTTACAACTGTCTTCTGGTGTCGTGATGGGCGCCATCATGCACGACATGCGGCTTTCAGCATTAACTGCGGGCCTATTAAGTGGCTCTTTTTACATGATCTATACTGGGTTACAAATCCCCGTGGGGATTCTTTTTGATAAAACAAACACGCGCTTATTACTGGCGATAAATGCACTGCTATGTAGTATCGGTTGTTTTGTCTTTGCAACAAGTTATGGTTTGACGGGTCTATTTTTAGGCCGATTGCTCATAGGCGGCGGCTCTGCTTTTGCATTTATAGGATTGTCGCATTTATTGCGGCAACATTATCCTTTAAAACAATTCGCATTCATGATTGGTTTATCTGAAACACTAGGCTTTGTTACAACCGTCATTGGAATGATTGTGATGGGCGCGCTCGTAACAAAATGGGGATGGCTGAAATGCGGACGCCTTGAATATGGTTTTTTGCGGGTGCAATGCGATTCATGCCATAAGGAACAGTTGGTTGCATTCAGTTGCAAGCGCCGTGGGTTTTGCCCCAGCTGTGGGGCTTCGCGGATGGTTGAGAGTGCTGCAATGCTGGT
>CAXNER010000249.1:0-3188 GCA_964201315.1 Legionellaceae bacterium | reverse complement strand
AGGCCTGTGATCTCTAAAGCGTCTTGCTTTTGAGCGTTTTTTCCCGACTGATACAGATATACAATATCTTCATACAGATGATAAATACCCTTGAACCGCTTCCCCATTCCAACGGGCCACGTCACTGGTGCGCATTGAATGCCCAAAACGGCTTCGACCTCATCAAGCAACTCAATGGGCTCCCGACCCTCACGATCTAATTTATTAATAAAAGTCATGATGGGTGTATCACGTAGACGACATACCTCCATTAATTTAACCGTTCGCGCCTCGACCCCTTTAGCCACGTCAATGACCATCAATGCCGAATCAACTGCTGTCAATGTACGGTAAGTATCTTCCGAGAAATCTTCATGCCCAGGCGTATCGAGCAAATTTATCACGTGTTGATTGTGCACAAATTGCATAACCGAGGTTGTGATTGAAATACCGCGCTCTTTTTCCATCTCCATCCAGTCTGACGTCGCGTGACGACTCGCCTTGCGGCCTTTCACGGTTCCAGCCATCTGGATAGCACCTCCAAAAAGCAGTAGCTTTTCAGTGACGGTAGTTTTACCGGCATCAGGATGGGAAATAATCGCGAACGTTCGTCGCTTAGTAAAATCTTGGTGAAAATCAGACATGGTTACTACCTGTAGACATGGATGCATCTATAAAGGATTGCATTTTAGGTTAAATACGCTTAACAAACAATTTTAGTAACCACCAATGGCGCTACTGTGACAACAAATTTAGAAATAATAACTTAACCAGCTAAATTAACACCCTCGTCCCTTCTGGGAGAAGGGGCAAAGATGAGGGTACAGACGGCCTTTCAAAGCTCCAAAGGTAATGCAGGTTGTCCACACTCAAAATAATCGGCGATTTTTGCATTGGTTACACCTGATAATGCGTTTGGTTGCCAATGTGGGGATTTATCTTTATCAATCAATAAAGCGCGAACACCTTCATAAAAATCAGGGTCTCGCATAAAGTGACCCACCAAGCAATAATCCATTTTGACACACGATGCCATGTCCATGCTTTTAGCTTTTTGTATTTGAAGCAAGGTTACTTTAAGGCTTAATGGTGCTTTTCTTAAGAGGATTTTCAATGTGGTATGGTGCCAATCCTCATCACCTTTTTCGAGAGCGGTAATAATAGATTCAACATCCACCTGGTTAAAGCATCTATCAACGTGTGCTTGCAAGGTTGCCATCGTCAGAGATGGCGTTGGCACAGCAAACGTTTGTAAGCACTCATCTTCTATTTTATGCGCCTCACTCGACAAATCCATCTCAATTAAACGCTCGAGCGTTTGCTGAAGTTTGTCAGAGGGAATGTGTTGTTTCACAAAACCTGCAGCTTTTGCCTCATCTGCATTAAGCCTGTTGCCGGTTAAGCCCAAATAGGTGCCCAAAGACCCAGGGCAACGCGATAACAAATAGCTGGCGCCAATATCAGGGAAAAAACCAATCCCAGTCTCTGGCATTGCGAATATAAAGTTTTCTGTAGCTACGGGATGTGAACCATGCAAAGAAATCCCAACACCGCCACCCATGGTTACACCATCCATCAATGCAATATAAGGCTTAGAAAAATGATGGATAAAGTGATTCAGACGGTACTCATGCCAAAAAAACTGCATTTGCGCATGATGATCGCCCACTCCTTTTTCATAAAGCCAACGAACGTCCCCCCCCGCACAAAACGCTTTACTAGAAGACGATGCTAAAATCACTACCGCATGGACGCTCTCATCATTTTGCCAAGATTGTAACTGCTGTTGTAGCGCAACAATCATAGCTAAGGTCAAGGCATTTAAAGCCTCTTCACGTTGCAATGTTATAACGCCAATATGCTGTTGTTGTGTAAAAACAATATCTTCTGGCATTTTAAACCCCTTTAAATTGCGCTTGACGCTTCGCTAGAAACGCAGCTACTCCCTCATTTTTGTCTTGACTCGCACATACCTTTGCAAAATGCACCGCCTCCAAATGCAAGGCATCGGTTAATGACATATCATAACCTCTATCAATTGACTCCATGACGCCTGCTACTGCTAAAGGCGCCATCGCTAGGATGCCTTTTAATAATTGATAACCATGCACCAGTAACTGTTCTGCCTCAACCACCTCACTCACCAAACCCCAATTGAGTGCCGTTTGTGCATTAATAAAACGTCCAGTTAAACAGAGATCAAGAGCGCGCCCCTTCCCTACTAATCGCGCCAATCTTTGTGTGCCACCATAGCCTGGAATCACACCTAACTTTACTTCAGGTTGACCAAACTGGGCTTCGATTGATGCGATTCTTAGCGTTGCTGCCATCGCAAGTTCACAACCACCCCCAAATGCAAAGCCATTAACAGCCGCCAATGAGGGCTTGCCTAACGTTTCTAATTGGCGAAACACATGTTGCCCAAAGCAAGCAAAGTGATAACCACTGTCTGCATTGCATTGCGCCAATCGTGAGATATCTGCACCGGCGCAAAATGCCTTACCATTGCCCGTTAAAAGCACAGCCTTTACCTCTGAATTGTCTTTGGCAGATGTAAATAATTCTAACAATGCCTCTAATACATCCGTGCTCAATGCATTTAATTTTTCTGGACGATTTAAAGTAACAGTTAAGATGCCATTCTCTAGATGTTTCTCAATAAAGCTCATTTTCAACTCCCTTAGTCAATGAAATACTCTTCATCCAATACCGATTTAGCAATGATTTCACGCATAATTTCATTCGTACCTTCAAGAATTTGATGCACACGTAAATCTCGAAATATTCGTTCAATTTGATAATCACGCAAATAGCCATACCCACCATGTAACTGCATTGCTTTATCACTGATCTGAAAAGCTGTATCCGTCGCTAATCGTTTAGCCATGGCGCAATACATTGGCGCCTTAGGATCATCTTTGTCCAGTGCATCCGCCGCGCGGTAAACCATTAACCGTGCCGCATCAAAGTTAGTCAACATATCCGCAAAATAAAACCGTAGCGCCTGCATCTCGCTAAGTGATTTGCCAAACTGCTTACGCTCATGAAGGTAGGATTGTGTCAAACGTAAACATGCCGTAGCCCCACCCAAAGAGCAAGCTGCAATATTCACTCGCCCCCCATTCAGGGCGCTCAGTGCAATCTTAAACCCCATCCCTTCAGCACCCACTCGATTTGCAATAGGGACACGGCAATTTTCAAAAAACACC
>CAXNER010000248.1:0-3191 GCA_964201315.1 Legionellaceae bacterium | reverse complement strand
AATCCTTTCCAACTCCAGATGGCTCATCAACATTAGTCCATAATGCTTGCTCATTTATTACCCTTATTCTGAGTGATAAATAAACTGTACTACCTATGCACACAACAGGACATTTCTAAATTGCTCAAACCGGACATTATCAAATTGCCGTAACAACAGCAAAATTTGGACTTGACCCTTAAACTTGCAGCATAAGGCGTTAATTGGCTAGGAAAGAGATTGCAAAATTAACTGTCTAGACAAGTAGTGGCACTATATACCTTGTCTGAATCATCAAGCACAAGAACACCGGCAGTCACACCATAATGCGATATAACCTGTGCAACACTCGCCTGCAGGAGGTGAGCCCATGCTATGTTTGCGTGACGAAAAACCCAACGCAAACGGCTTTCTTTAAATGCACCAAGGCTCCTCCGTGCAAATGCAACCCAATTGAAGCCTCCAGCCACAATCAACCCCATTAGAACAGTAACAAGCCAGCCACGCTGACTCTTTGTCAGGGGTATCGATGAGATTCGGTTTAGTGAGGCATTCAATCCAGTTACATAGTCAACTACACAGCCCAGTGGGCGTATTAGCACAAACAATCCTTGTCATACATCGCAAAAAACGGCAATATACCACCGTCGGCTTGCTGATACAGCATTGATTGTTCTTGCTAGGCGAAAACAGGAGCTCTTTCAGTAGCCCGACCTAATTCGTTATTCTTTTCAAAAACTGCGGAACCGAGTGAACATGATAATAATTTGGGGTTCGATGTCTCGATCTTACAAGATAAAATGGGTCAATATTTAGTTATAATATACCCTGAAAAATCTCTGGCTCGGGGATTAGTAACAAATCAACTGTAAATATTCGTCTAACCACGCTATTGACGGGCTTAGAGAGCACTGGAGAAGGCAGCCACTTAAAGAGCTCAAAAAAAACCTTGCAACTTAGAGCTTATATAAGCGAAAGCAGATAACCCCTTCCCCTTCAAAACCTCATTAAAAAAATAGGGGTTTTCAACTAAGAAACGGTTGGTCTTAAATGGCGATTTGTTTGGATTATAATAGCCTGGAATGGTTGTCGTTGCGCCCAAATATCCCGCTTCTTTGACCATGTTACATACAGTGGTGTTATATCGCCCATTAGGGTAACAAAAGGTTTTTATGCTGGTCCCAAGTTCATCTTCTAAAAATTGCTTGGAGCTAATAATTTCATATGATAAGAACTTAGGATCAATTTGACTAAGCTTTGAGTGCGTAAAACTATGTGAGCCGATTTCCATACCAGCATTTAATAACTCTCTACGATGGGCCTTATTCATATTTTTGTATGGAATGGTGTAACCATCTATTTTGGTATTACTCCATTTACGTTTTCTGGGATGCACCCAACGCGTAATTCTATCAAAGCCAGGGACAACGAAAAAGGTGCCAACATAACCGTAATCGGTAATGAGTGGTAGCGCTTGCTCATAATTATCTAACAATCCATCATCAAAACTAAGTACAGCATTTTTATCGGCACGATTGTAGTTGCCTGTTAATAAGTCGCTAAAGCGAATCGTTTTATAGGATTGGGTTTTTAAAGCGTCTAGATGCAATTGAAATTTTTCCAATGCTAATGTTTCAGGGCCTTGACCACTAATGGAGTGATAATAAAAAATGGGGATTGCTTTCATTCAGTCAGACTTGTATATAATAAAAAGAAACTCTTATACTGCAACATCCTCCATCTATTGGCAAGAGCACATGTTCAATTGATATAGGCGCAGATTTTGGACGAAAAAAAGGTCTTTTTAAGAGCTATTCGGCTCTTGTAAATTTCAAGTGGGTAAGCAGGCAGAATTCACTTTGCTAAAATCCAGTCCACCGGTAATTAAATATACAATAGTCCTAAATTGTTTGAACTTATAACCACGCGCTTTTTTCTTAGCAGCTTTCACTACTGAATTAAGCCCTTCCAGAATACCATTATTAATTTGTGATTTTTTCCATTGAAGGATTCCGTCCCAATGATTTTTTATTGTTTTTGCAGCTTTTTTCATTGGATTCAAGCGACTATGTGTTGCCCAAAAATACCATTTTTTTAATAATATTTCAAAATCACTTTCTGTCAGTGCGACATAAATTTGTTGAAATGTTTCTCGTAAACTCAAGGCTCTAAATAGCTTTATATTTAATGTTGAAAGGTGCAATTCTGCTTTTTTATCACGTTGTGTTTGAGTCAAATTTTTCTCGTTTTTTAAAAAAATATAACGAGTTCTATAATGCCACTACTTTTTCGGACAATAAAATTTAGCATCCAGTTCCTAAACTGTTAAAATAAAAAACAGCAACTGGGAATAGAAATAATGAGTAAAAAACAAAAGACATATACAGCCCACATTCCGGTGCGCCACGATAGGGCACCGGAATGTGGGTTTGATCTCAAATGATATTGTTTATGATCAAGCGAATACAATGATATGGCCAAAGCCCATATATATAAAGGAATAAAAGAGTTTTTTGATCCGAAGTGAAATTAAATGATATCTTTAGTGGAAAGCATGGGGTGCTAGGGGTCGAAGGTTCAAATCCTTCCGTCCCGACCAATGAAATCAATGAGTTACAATCAAATAGCGACGGCGCATTCTAGCTTCAAGCGCGACAATCATTTTTTCAGCCAGGACATCAAGCTCTTTTTGCGTTACATGTTCTATTATAGCTGTTTTTGGTAAATACCGTCTTAGTCGACCGTTCATATTTTCATTACTGCCTTTTTGCCAGGGTGAATGCGCTTCACAGTAATATACATCACAACTTATTTTATCTTTTAAATAGCGGTGATCTGCAAACTCAGAGCCTTGATCAAAGGTAATTGTCTTACACATCTTTTTAGGAAGCGCTTCAAATTTGCCTTCAATTTTTTCCATTACTCCTCTTGAGTGTTTACTATTATTTTTTATTAAAATAACCATTCTTGATTTGCGCTCTACTAACGTTGTAACGACCTTTTTCTTTTCACCCATGAATTGAATCGTATCTACTTCCCAATGACCAAATCTATCTCTCGCACTAATCTCTACTGGTCTCTGAGTAATTAATCGCATGTCACCGAACCGACAAAGACGTTGCTTTCTACCATACCGCCTATGCTTTTTGGTTTGCTTATAGTGTAAACAATAATGAAGCGCTTTATCTTTAGCAAGCGTAGGTTTTTGCTCG
>CAXNER010000247.1:0-3196 GCA_964201315.1 Legionellaceae bacterium | reverse complement strand
TGTGACGGCTCATACCCTCCTATTTAACGCGATTTTCTCTGTGTCTTGATGAATATGCTCTCAAAAGTTGGAATTGATTGTGTCAAGCTGCTCGCTGAGATCCGCTGCCAAAGTCCAGTTGTGACAGACAGCCCTGATATACATTATATTTTCTTGCTCATTCTGTATATTTAGTCTATAACTTATAAAATATGATCTTTAATAGAATGCGGATTATCTCCATGCTCTATGAAAAGTTACGGTTTTATTGATTGGTTCAAAAGGACTTGCCATGCATAATAAATCAGGCTGGTTTGGGGATAAACTAGAAAAAAAAAGTGGGTCATCCCTTTTTCTTCTACTCATAGAAACGAAGTCCTGCAGACATTATCCACTATAAAAAAAAAGAAGCTCTCGCTTTCTCAAATTGAAGCATCTGATTTCTCATTTTCGTATATTCCCCCCTTAATAGATAAGATTTTACATGAGTTAATCCACGGAAATGGTTTTATTGTTCTTTCTGGATTTCCCGATAGGGACAGTGAACTATCTGTAGAAGATATTAAATTAATGTTTTGGGTGATTTGCAAGCAACTTGGTGAACCCATTCGCCAAAATAAACAAGGCATGAAGCTCATTGATGTAAAATGTACTAATGCATCCCGGCTGGATCCTGATTCACGGGGCGTCTTTTATAGAAACAACTTAAATATGCATACCGATATGGGTTCAATTTTAGGTATGGCCTGTATTCAAGCTGCTTGCAGTGGTGGGGAAACCAAATTGTCAAGTGTAGAACGAATTCATTGTGAAATTGAGAAAAGTCGACCTGATTTACTTAAAGTTCTATATGAACCTTTCTATACTGACAGACGTAATGAACATTTAGATAAAGATCTACCGTACTCTCATAATTCTATATTTAAAATAGAAGAAGGTACTTTGTTATGCCAATATGTAAGATATTTTATAGACGATGCTCAGATTAAATATCCTGAAATCCCACGATTAACATCGCAACAAATTGAAGCGCTGAACTTGTTGGATACCGTTGCTAATATCGAAGAAGCTTTATTAGTATTCAAATTAAATGCAGGAGATATTATTTTTTTAAATAATAATAAGGTGTTACATGGAAGAGCTGCTTATGAAAATAATCTTCTTGATGAAAACTTGGATCGTCATTTATTTAGGATATGGCTTGAAACGCCATTAATCAAGTCAATCCCCAGTATTTATGGATACTTTTAAAAAAGGAGCGAGTTATGTTTGATCAAGCCCAAAATAGGGAACACATTTCTTACAAGCATCAAATATACCGAAGCTTTCTATATTGCTCAGGAGTAAATTTAAATCATTTTTATAAAGCTTGTGAAACTAATACTGATGCTATTAGCATCGACCTAGAGGATACAGTTCCTATTCAGTTAAAGGCCCAAGCGAGACAAGATACGTGTAGTTTAATAAGAGAGAATTTAAACAAACACAACAAGCCTTTATTTGTTAAAATAAATCCAATTTCATCAAAATATGGGGTTACAGATCTGGAATCATTATCAGAATATTCAATCGCGGGAATTAGAGTTCCAAAAGTTAATGATACTAGAGAAGTTGAAATAATTAATAGCATTCTTGATAATACAGCTTTTAAAGGCTGCATACAGCTAATGATAGAAACAGCTCCAGGTGTTTTAAACATGAAAGACATTTCTTTTTCTAGCAAATATACCTCAGCGCTAATCGTTGGGGAACGCGATTTGAGTCATCATCTAGGGTGTGATTTAAATGAAATCGGTTATGTCTTATCACTCGCTGTTATTTGCTCACGCGCCGCAAATCTTTTACCACCTATTCTTTGTGGAGATCCAATATTAGATATTGAGAAGAATAGTGTACGATCACTTAACGGAAAAAGAAAAGGTTTTTGGGGGCAATTATGTGTTCACCCCTCACAAATTGATATAGTTAACGAATTATTTACTCCATCAGCGGATGAAATAATATGTGCTAAAAATGTTATCACAATGTTAGAAGAGTCAGAGCGACAAGGAAAAACAGCGATTCGTAATACTGACGGAAATTACATTTCAGTTTGGGCTCTTGATCGGGCTAATCGTGTGTTGGCGCTTGCCGATGCTGTATCTAAATTACAGTGACCTTACGGCAAGCCTGTGTGACATGCCTAGAATGATTTTGTAGAGTAGGCTCTTCTTAATAGAGGAGTATTACCCGATGGATAGCATGACCATAGAATCAGTAGAAGCGGCATTTAGTGACTGGCGCGCTCAGCGCAGTCGTCGCACCGATCCGATTCCCGAATATCTGTGGGCCATGGCGTTGACACTCTACCCAGCACACAAGCACTCAAAAATTTGTCATCGACTTCGCCTGAGTGCCAGTCAGTTTAAGCCCCGTCTGGAAAACCGAGAACAATCCCCTGCTGGTAAAGGTTTTGTTTTGGCGTCTAGAGAAGAAGTTAAAGTCAATCTCCCTCCAAGCTCCGACGTTCAATTAACCATACACGGCAAAGAGCGAGCGATGACACTTTGTGTTAGCGTCCATGCGCTCCCTCAGATATTGCCTTATGTCGGTGCATTGTTATGATTCAAATCACACCACAGCATCACTTGCATCTCAGTGTTGAGCCAATTGATTTTAGGAAAGGCATCGATGCATTAGTGGGACTCTGTCGCCAAAGTATTGGTTCGCCCTATGATGGCGCGGTGTTTGCTTTTCGCAACAAAAGCGCCATAGCCGTCAAACTATTAGTTTACGACGGAACCGGTTTTTGGCTATGCACGAAACGATTCTCGCAAGGCAAATTGGCGTACTGGCCAAAATCCAGTGACGAGCGAACTTGTGCCACAACGATGACGATTATCCTTAATCAGGGAAAACCGGCAGTCATGCATCCTTCTTGGCGCGCACTTCCAAGCTCTGCTTAAGGGTTTGCTTGTAATGCCATGGCAACCAATCGTGAGGATTGTTTATCACTGCTTGTTCGTTATCGATAAGTGCGCTCATGTATTCGCATGGATTGATATCGTTTTGGGCTGCGCTGTATAAAGCTTTCCCCTTACGCTGGCTTTTTGCAAGCGAACCCCGTGTATTGAGCCGGGCACTTGAGGTTGTGACGCGGGCAATTAGCACCTACTTGGTTAAGAAAGCTGGCTTTACCAACACGACTGCAAAGACGGGTGCTGTGACGTTGATTCAG
>CAXNER010000246.1:0-3205 GCA_964201315.1 Legionellaceae bacterium | reverse complement strand
GATTTGTTTTCATCATAACCAATCGGCGTATCAACTGATGCTACCTTGTCATTCAATCCCAAAAGTTTTCTAACATCTTCCAATGGTTTATCAACCATTTCTGCTATTTCCTCTGGAGATGGTTCATGGTCTAATTTCTGCGTTAATTGCCTCGCTGCGCGTAAATATACATTAAGCTCTTTCACTACATGAATAGGCAACCGAATGGTACGCGTTTGATTCATAATAGCCCGCTCAATCGTTTGCCTAATCCACCAGGTAGCATACGTAGAAAAACGAAAGCCACGTTGTGGATCGAATTTTTCAACAGATTTCATCAAACCTAAATTACCCTCTTCAATCAAATCTAAAAGAGGTAAGCCTCGATTAAGGTAGCGACGTGATATTTTAACAACCAAACGTAAATTTGACTCGATCATTTTTTTTCGAGCAGCTACATCACCTTGCAATGACAACGTCGAGTAATGAACTTCTTCCGCTGCAGTCAATAAAGGAGAGAATCCGATTTCACTCAAATATATTTGTGTCGCATCTAGCGCCCTAGCAATACTCTTGCCACGCTGTTGGTAGGAAGGAAATGCAGCCTCGTCACCAAAATCAGGTTCAACCTCGGCCACATCAACAACGATGCTATCAGACTCAGCCTCACTATCAGCCTCGTCCTCGTTCAGCTCGTCATCTATAGCATCAATAATAATTTCTTCTGACTCTATTTTATCTTCTTGCTGATCATCTGAGGACATTTTCTCACCTGTTGTATCGATAGATTGGCGTTCTAATACCATTTATACACCAACATGTGCAACATACCTACTGCACATGCAATACCTGAAAGCATGTCTTATTGTTGTTATAACAGGAGGTTCACTGTCAACCCCTTTTTTGCAAATAATTCAATGGATTGACTGGTTTACCCGTTTTTCTGATTTCAAAATGAACCCCCCAATAGCGACGATCCACGATGCCTATTTCTGCAATGCTTTGCCCAGCACTAATATGTTGCCCTTCTTTAACAAGATTGCGCGAGTTATTTCCATAAGCTGTCAAAAACTGATTGTCATGTTTTATGATGATCAAATTTCCATACCCACACAACCCATTGCCTGCATAAGCGACAACACCGCCTCTAGATGCATGAATTTTTTCGCCTTTTTTTCCAGCAATATCTATACCCTTCTTGCCTTGTTGTGGAACAAAATTAGCGGCTATTCTACCGTGTACAGGCCATAACCAACCGCTAGAGTATTGATGAAGGGGAGGCTGAATTGGCAAGACCCTTGTAGGCCACTGAGGCTTGATGTATTGGATCGGTTTTTGGTGCCGGTGAGCTGCAAAATTAACTGGTTCACTGAATGGCCGAAGACGAATTTTTTGACCCACTCGCAATGTATATGGACTACTTAGGCGATTGGCTAGAGCAAGTTGTCGATAATCTTGATCATAGCGAAAAGCAATTGCATACAATGTCTCGCCACGCTCAACAACATGCTGCCTCGCATGGCTATTAAGCTCATGCCATTTCAGTTCAACAACAGGAGCCAACCCGTCCCGTTGACCACATGAGCAGAGAATTAGCACTACCATCACCACACACCATTTTTTACTCAAATCACTCATATGATTTATCTCAACACTCTCATTTTATTCGCTATAAACAATAACAAAGATTAGTATCATCACCTAGGAATTCTCAATGTGACTGTTGAGGAAGAATGTCAGCCATCTCAAGCGTCTTCTTGACCAACCCAATTAAACGTGTCAACCCAGGAGGATAATTGTTCGAAAACATTGTAATGAGTCATATCAAGGTGCAGTGGTGTAATTGAAACACGGCCTTGGCTAACTGCATAAAAATCAGTGCCAGGGCCCGCGTCAGCTTCCATGCCCGCAGGACCAACCCAATAAATAGGATGTCCACGTGGATCATATTCTTTAACCATGGGCTCAGCAGCATGGCGCGTTCCCAATCGGGTGACTTCGATTCCTTTAATCTTATTAAGTGGTAAATCCGGTACATTCACATTTAAAATAGTCCGGGTAGGCAAGGAACTTACTCTTAATTTTTGCACCAATTGCCTGGCTATGACAGCGCCAGTTTCGTAATGTTGAATAGTCTCTCCAACCATCGAAACAGCTATTGATGGCAGTCCAAGGTAACGTCCCTCCATGGCCGCAGCGACGGTTCCAGAATAAAGAATATCATCGCCTAAGTTTGCACCTTCGTTAATTCCAGACACAACCATATCAATAACAGTATTAAAATACCCCGTGAGTGCCAAATGCACACAATCAGTGGGCGTACCCTCAACACTATAATATTGACTATCCAGTTGCCTCACTCGCAGCGGCCGTGACAAAGTAAGTGAATTACTTGCGCCGCTTCGATTTCTATCCGGTGCCATAACATCAATATCAGCCACAGTAGCTAATTCTTGCGCCAAAGCGCGAATACCAGGAGCCAATACGCCATCGTCGTTACTAATTAATATTCTCATGATTTTTTAGCTCGCAGGTGACTCCAGCCATTTTACAATCGCTAAACGTTCTTGAAGGTGTTGAACATTTTCATTTAACGACAATTGAAGCCCATGTTGATTTGATCCTTCTCTCAATGCAACCTCTTGCTTAGCAATAGTTTCTTGTAGACTTAAAATTATTTTTCCATACTCTAAAGGATTAATGCGCAATTGATAAGCAGACTCATCGACACGCGAAGCAATGTTTTTCAATGTCTCGCAACTAACATCACTGGGTTGCTTCGTAGCACACGTTTCTATTGCTTTCTGCAACACATTTGGATGAACGCTATAATAATGCTCATCATGCGCAAAGCTTATAGCCATCCATAACGATGCTATTATCAGAACAATATATTTCATCATCGTCAGACCTTTAACCTCTTTTTTAAAAGATAAGATGGTACCACCTGTGGGCGTTGAAGGCCATGCCCGTGCCCACTTGGCAGAGCAAAAGCGTGAATGAGCTAAAAACAAACAATAGAATGTTTTAAAGTTTCACCAGACCACCTTGTCTTCTTCCCGCAGGCATATCATTACCCACACCATCAGTACCTGGATACCTCTTGCTAATAGAGGCATGTATGATCGCTTGTGCGTCAGGGCCCTGACGCACAAGCGATCATACATAAAGAGGGGCCTGCTTTTTTATCTATGAGCTGGTGTGGCTTTACGGTGGTGTCTTTGTT
>CAXNER010000245.1:0-3206 GCA_964201315.1 Legionellaceae bacterium | reverse complement strand
TTTGTTTCAGGTGGTGTGCTTGGGGTTATTGGTCTTTGGTTAAGACGCGATCTTCCCGAATCAGAAACCTTTATTACGCTACAAAAAAACATTAAAGAAACCTATTTCCCCCTTGCCTATGTTTTTCGCTATAAACGTCAGTATATGCTGCATATCATTTTACTATTATTTATTAGCGCATGCGGCAGTTATACTTTAATAGGATACCTGTCGACTTATTTACATGAGTTCTTGGGCTTAACTCTCAACCAAGCTTATCAAATGCAAACACTACTTATAATCTTGTCCTTATTATTTCTACCATTTTTTGCCTATCTTTCTGATAAAATTGGCAGAAAAGCCATTCTGCTTTTTTCAACGGTTGGGTATTTGATTTTTACCATACCGAGTTTTTGGCTGCTTCAATCAGTTCCGTCTTGGTGGGTGTTATTGCCCTTGATTATTTTTTACAGCGCTGAACAAGCGGTGATACCCGTTATCATTGTGGAAATGTTTCCCGGCAAAGGCCGCTATACCGGAATCTCGATGGGTTATAACATTTGCATGGCCTTGGTTGGCGGTTTTTCACCGGCAATCAATACTTGGTTTATTCAGTATTTTAACAACAACATGATGATTGCTTATTATATTCTCATCTGCGCATTTGTATCATTTTATGTTGTCTTAAAACACCTACCAAAAGAGTATGGATTGCTAAATAGCTTAACGACAGCCTAGCCCATAAAATGCCAGTGTCTGAGGCCTTATGAATGTAATAAATACGATCCAATTGACATTTATTTGCATTTAAAGTACCATTTGAAATCATTTTATCCGGGGATAATCCTAATGAAAAAGTTGTTAATTATTTTATTACTTTTGCCATCGTTATCATTTGCCAAAACCCACTTACCATGGGAAAAAATGATGGACCCAACTGACAACTGGGACACCCCCAGAATGTATAGAATGCCTGTCCCCCATGGCTGGTTGGTTTACACTGGAGGAAATGGTTCGATATTTATTCCAGACGAAAATCACGAATGGATCTTAGAATTATCATCAGTCGCAAAATAAGCAGAGCCCATAAGCTTAAAATCAAGGAGAGGGTTCACACGTTGTGTGCCCACCCAGAAAGTCAACATGCGCGTGTTGTAAATTGACGATCTCGACTTTAGTAGATAGTTGTGCTCGATTATCCAAGGACGAATGTTTTCTTAAAAAAGTTAGATTACATTGCGGTTTTTCAATGGCTACCTGTGATGAGATTTTATTTTTTTTGATTATTTTTTTCCAGCAAGCATCACCTTCTTTTATAATAGAGCAGTCTACTTTAAGGCTTTTAAAAAATACTAATGAAACTACTTGGCTATTTTTTGTCAAAATAAACGGCATTCCTTCGTTCCTTGTAGCGCTAAAAATTTTGCTACCATTCCCCTTAGAAAAAATCTGAAACAGACGCTCGCCACCAAAACTATCCGCCCCGGTAACAAAAATATAGTCTCCGACAACACCCCAAAAATATGACGCGCCAAACTGCTTAAGTCTTAGGCTTTTACCTCTGTATTTAGTACCACATAATGCTACGTTTGGACGTTTTTGGGATGGATAGCGAATTGTTATCTTATTAGCACCAAGCTCTCCGATATCATATTCGACAATGGCAAAATCACCATAGTCCCAACAAGTAGACGTGATTTTTTCACCATAAGACATTGTTCCCATGGATTTTGCTTTAGTTAATACTTTTACGTGTTTTGCTTTTGGATGATCAAACCCTTCCCTTCCTTGTTGTAATCCTGCAGCGCCTGCATAGACACTAAAAGATACCACGACCATCACCATAGAAAACAAGCATTTAAAAAACACAAGAAAAATTGTTACCCTTTGATTCATATATCAATACCCCACAACATTTTCTAACCATCCCCCTCTGTACATGACAAATAATAAACGTGTTCATCTGCCTCTGCCAACCCCTTAGCCTTAAGATGACCAGGAACTACTTTAATGAATTTATTATAAAGTTGCTTAATACTAAAGTGCGCGCCATAAAGTGATTCAACCTCTTTCTCGTCTACAGAAAATGGCGGGCCTTTCATCGCGTTCTCGACATATGAGGTTGTGATTAAAAGCATCTTTATGTCTCTATCAAGTAATTTGGTAAGATGGTCTACATAGCGTTGACGCATCTCAGCAGGCAACGCTATAAGTGCTGCACGATCATAAACCGCATTCAATTTTCCAAGTGATTCTTTAGTTAATTTAAAAAAATCGCCTGCAAGAAGCATTATTTTTTCACTCTCAAAAACAGTAAAATTGCCCGTTGTTGTCACATCAGCCATCATATTGTTGTCATTAAAAAAGTCTTCACAGGCAATTGAACGCACCTCAACACCAACAACTTGATACCCTTGGCTTGCAAGCCAAATCATATCAACACTCTTGCCACATAGTGGCACAAAAATTCTATCGCCAGGTTTTAAATCTAATACACTAAAATAGCGCTGTAATAATTCATTGGGCTCTGACTGATTGAAGCCAATCTCGTCTAGCTGCCACCGTTGCTGCCAATAGTCTACTTTCATAAAGCCCCCCGGCTTACATACAACAGTGAATAGCCATCAAGTTTAATTGAAAAATGAAATCAAAATAGGTACTAAATTATTTTATTCGAGGATATTTATCAAGCGTACATCTTTACCAACTATAAATGACAGGAAATAGAATAATAAAAAGTGGTGTGATACCATCTCGTGGTGTTAAATTTTATAAACAATAAAAGAGGGAACTTATTGATGAAGAATTATAAGATTTGGGGACTTGGACTAATAGCATTGAGTTCTGTAACGGCTTATGCAGGCACAATGGGGGCCGCGTCGACTTATCCATCAGGATTTGTGATAGGTGGTTATATAGGTTATGGGTATTTAAGTACACAAGAGCTCGATATTAATACCCCTAATTTTAGTACTCAAGTTCCTCCTGGCACAACGTTGAACCAAACACATAGTATTGGACACTTCATCTGGGGCGCACACGCTGGGTATGATTTTCCTGTTTTAGAACGTCTGTTAAGTGGGTTTGAGGTAGGGTATAAATACCTTGGTAAATCGACTTACAATGCTGATGGCGTCGGGGAGGATCAATTTATATTTCAGGCTCCGGTGGGTTTATATAGCACTCAGTTGGAAAAAATCAACGTAAATCAACAAGCTATTGATTTT
>CAXNER010000244.1:0-3211 GCA_964201315.1 Legionellaceae bacterium | reverse complement strand
GCCTAGAAAATATGGAATTTCCTAAATGTTGCAAAAGTTAAACGAACGAATTCAAGGTGTGGTTGCTTGGGTAGTTATTATATTAATAACAGTGACTTTTACCTTGTTTGGTCTTGATTACTACATGCAGTCACGGCATGAATCAAGTGCTCAAGTTAAAGTTAATGGCCAATCCATATCAAAGCAAGATTTTGAATTAAATTATCGGCGGACTCGGCAGATGCGCGATCCGGCCTTAATGACCGCAGCACTCGAAAATCAATTAAAGAAACAAATTATCGACGAAATGATCGTAAATAATGTCAGTATGCAATCTGCGCGGGCGAATGGATTTGAAGTGGCTCCCGTTCAAGCCAATAGTGCAATTGTAGGAATCCCACAATTTCAGCAAGACGGTCATTTTTCGGAAGCTCGTTATCAACAGGCTCTTTCTTCGGCCTTGTTCACGCCAGAGTCGTTTCAAAAACAAGTTCGACAAGGAATGCTTTTAAATCAGCAACGGTTTGCTTTTATAGGCACAGCTTTTGCGTTGCCTAATGAAATTGCACAATTTGTGAAGCTGTATATGCAAACAAGAGACTATGAGTTTATGCAGATCCCCGCATCTAAATTTATTAATAATGTCAGTGTGACGCCAGAAGAGGTTAGTAACTACTATAAAGAACACCAGAAAGAGTTTCTTTCCCTTGAAAAAGTTAGCGTAGATTACATAAGTCTTTCTATGGCTAATATTAAACAAAACATTAAAATATCTGATGAGCAAGTCTCGCGTTATTATGAAGATAATCAAAGCAATTACTACACACCTACTCAGTGGCAAGTTGCACATATTTTATTTGCTCTACCAGAAGGCTCAACAGCAGATGAGAAACAACGTATTAAACAATCTGCGGAAGATACTTATAGTTCCTTAGAGAAAGATCCAACGCTATTTGAGCAGGATGTTAAAACATTATCATCTGATAAAATATCAGCCGTGAATGGTGGAATGCTACCTTGGATAGTTGCGGGACAATCTGAATTTGATAAAGCGTTGGTTAATTTGACAACAATTGGCAAGATATTATCGCCAGTAAAATCTCAACATGGCTATGAAATTTTTAAATTAATTGCCTATAAACCTGCGACAATAAAACTATTGATTGATGTCAAAACTCAAATCCAAGATCAATTGTTGGCGGATAGTGCGCAGGCCAAATATGCACAGGTTTTGGAGCAGCTGTCAGATCTTAGTTATCAAACGCCTGATTCATTATCACCGGTAGCTGATGCCCTTAAATTGACAGTGCAGCGGTCTGCGTCATTTTCTCGCCTTGGTGGTGAGGGCTTTCTTGAAAAAAATAAACAGGCTATTAATGCCGCGTTTAGTCATGATGTCTTGGCGCTCGGAAACAACAGTGATCCCATACAATTGGATAATGAAACGGTTGTAGTCTTGCGTATTTATAAGCACTTTACTGCAGCTGAAAGAACATTAGCCGACGTAAGATTGGTTATTGAACAAAAGTTAGCTTCAAAGAAGATGAAAGCTCTTGCCAGGCAATTTGGTAAGCAATTTATAGGAATGAATCAAAATCAAGAGGAGCAAGATAAGCTTGTAAGTGAGTATGGATTGAAGTGGACGTCAATACCTGGTGCTTCTCGCGATACTGATACAGCCTCCGCCTCAATTAATGAGATGGCTTTTAATTTGCCACGTGTAGGCGCTAAGGTAGGGCGAAGCTTAATCAGTGGAGATTATGTTATTGTTCATCTGCAGAAAATTAATGACGGTAATTTAAATACTTTGGATAAAGAGCAAATTGCAAGCATTACTCAGCAAATTGAAACTAATTACGGCATGATGGATTATGATTTGTACGTTAATGACTTGATGAGCCAAGCTAAAATTAATAAAGACGAGTAACTATGGTACATAAAGATATATTGACTGATAGGCAGCTAACCCAATTGTATTATGAGCTAGCTCGTGATTTTCAAATGTACCTAACATTACAAAATCCACCGATGACGATGCAACAAATATACAATGCCCTGTATTATGGGATGTATAACTCCGTTAATGAAAATGGCAGTTTTTTGCGCGAATTGCCAATGTCTGAGCAGTTAAAAGCATACGGTGTTTTAAATACGTTTTTTTCAGCAACATGGCAATACCGAGATGCCCGTCAACCCATTGTGCTTGTGTACTTTGTAGCGCCTGAACCAAAACCCCAACCAAAAGAGCATTTAATTATTATTCAAAAGCAGCGTTACTGTTGTCATGATAATCTGTTTTTTAATTTATGGCTGTGGAGTGCGCTGACATCTAATAACCGATCTTATTATAATCTTCCACAGACTCATCGCCATAATGTACATCAGCATCCGATCGATAAAAAGAAGAGCTCTGGTGAAGTAATAGCACTATTGATACTAGCTGCCTTGGCCGCCATTACGTTGGCGTTAAGTTTTATTGCTTTGTATTATTTATTGAGTGAGTCAGTAAGTAATATTGAACGATTTTTGTTTAACGAAGGTTGGTTGCAAGCGAGTATTTCATTTTTTAGCATGGTTGCAAGTGGCGTTGCCTTTGGTATGCTGGCGAGCGCTTTTGCTACGGCTCCACTTGTAAACCTTGCAATGGCTGCGGGATTGTCTAATCCCCTAGGTTTGGTGGTTTTTGGGATTATTTGTATTGCTATCATTGGTGCTGCAGCGGGCTGTTTTATTACGAAAGAGATTCAAAAACATGTCTTGAAGAAATCTAATCCACAGTCCATTGATCCTATTGATCCTCACCGGTTTACTATAACCAATGCTGAAGCCGAAGCCTTAATGGATAAAGGCATTGATCCTCTTAAGGTTAAATGTGCCATTGTGGCATTACGAGCGTCAATGGGTGATAAACCCGTTGCCCCACTTTTGGGTACGCCTTGGAATAGTCGAAGTAAAGAAGTTCAACGTTGCCTAGATGCGATTAGAGATTTAAGGCGTGGGAAGGGGATATCTCTAGATCAACCCATTGTAACGGTAGGAGAGATGCATTTTGACTGCCGGCAGGACCAATACATTGCTCAAAAGACAGGTGCTGACTATTCGCCATCTATGGGTGTTGTTGATGATCTGCTTGAAGTTGTTTGCGTGCCGTAGTTTTGAGGGCATCGTCAAATTAACATTAGATTTTAATAATCAAGTCTTTTTCTGACATGTAATTCTCATTAAAAAAAAA
>CAXNER010000243.1:0-3216 GCA_964201315.1 Legionellaceae bacterium | reverse complement strand
GGTAGTTGTACTTGTACTTCTGATGTTTTTTCTTTCAGCGCTTCTTCTTCAATGAGGCGGATAATTGATAAGCCGTGTGATTGGATGTTTCGAACCGTCCCTCGTCCTTCACAACGAGGACAAACTTCCTGTGCGGTTTCACCTAAAGACAAGCGCAAACGTTGACGTGACATTTCAAGTAATCCGAACCGTGAAATACGGCCAACTTGTATGCGCGCTCTATCGGCTTTTAACGCTTCTTTAAGGCGATTTTCAACGTCGCGCTGATTTTTGCTAGAGCCCATGTCAATAAAGTCAATGACGACCAGGCCACCTAGATCACGAAGCCGTAGTTGGCGTGCGATTTCATCAGCAGCCTCAAGGTTTGTGTTCAGTGCAGTTGCTTCAATGTCAGACCCACTGGTGGCTTTAGCGGAGTTGATGTCGATAGAGACGAGAGCTTCCGTTCGGTCAATTACTAAGGCGCCGCCAGAAGGCAGTAAAACTTCACGTTGAAATGCCGTTTCAATCTGACTTTCAATTTGGTAAAAATTAAACAGTGGTATCGTGTTATTGTATAATTTGAGATGAGGTAGGAAGTCTGGCTTGACTTGCTCTATGTATTGTTTTGCTTTTACATAGGATATTTGGTCATCAATGATAATTTCACCAATTGATTTGCGTAAATTATCACGAATAGACCGTATGATGACATCGCCTTCTTGATGGATAAGACAGGGCGCGAGCTGGGTGTTATAGGCGCCTTTGATGGCCTGCCATTGATTGCACAGCATATCAAGATCACCTTGCAATTCATCTTGGCTTTTGCCAACACCGGCAGTACGAATGATGAGGCCCATGTCTTCGTTTAATTCCAATGCATTGAGTGTTTCTTTCAATTCATCACGATCATCACCTTCAATGCGACGTGAAATTCCTCCAGAACGGGGGCTATTGGGCATTAGAACTAGGTAGCAGCCGGCTAGCGTGATAAATGTTGTAAGCGCCGCTCCCTTGTTGCCACGTTCTTCTTTATCCACTTGGATAAGTAATTCTTGGCCTTCGCGAATTAAAGAGGTGATTGACTGTTTGTCGTCGTCACTTTGGTTGGCGCGTTTATTTAAATATTCAGGTGCGATTTCTTTTAACGGTAAAAAACCTTGGCGTTTGGAACCGTATTCAACAAAAACCGCATCGAGGCTAGGTTCTCTGCGGGTAACAACTGCTTTGTATATATTGCCTTTTTTCTTTACTTCAGAAGGACATTCAATGTCTAAGTCGTATAAATGATTGTCTTTCACCAGTGCGACACGAATTTCTTCGCTTTGTGTCGCATTTATTAACATTTTTTCCATATTTAACCCCATAAAAGGGCGCTACATACTTGGACAAAAATAGTAAAAGGCATGATAGTGCTTGTAAACTCGCTAATTTATTTAGGCTTTACCTTTCGCAGAATACATTTTTTGTGCATTTGCTAAGGAAGACATCATTACCCTATCCATAGGAAAAATGGTTTTTGCCCAAATTAGTCTAGCGCGCGTAGCAAGGGATATCATTTTTAAGCAAGCCCCAAGACCTTAATAGACTGACTATAAACAGCTTAATTGCTAAAAAAACAGGTGGATTTTCTAAAACGGAGCGGATTTGTTGTGAAGATGATAGGCTGTGTACCGCGGGTTTAGGCTGTTTTAGTCGTGCAATTAACAAATTTAAAGACAGACTCTTAATGTCAGACCGTGCGCATGTTGCCTTTATGTAGAAAGGAGCACGCTGGGTTTTATAGCATGTCTTACATGCGCTGGTATCTGATGAGTTCGTATTCAATTTGACTCTGGTGCTGGGCTCTCTTCCTTGTATCTTTGACGCAAGAGAAGCGCATCTTGTTTTGTAAACTTTCAATCTGTATCGAACGACGCTCGTGGTGGAGTGTGGGTCAAATACTATGTTTTGAAGGTTCACCTCGTTTTCTTCTAGCCGGTTTTTTTAGCAGCCGGTAAACTATTTGTTCGTTTATGCGTTATAATTCTGTCGCGGAAGGTTAATTCACGCGGTATGTAATCATATCAATAAAAATGACGCGCAGCAAATAGGTATAGTTAATGAGTGTACGGTACGTAGAAATTAATGCTGAAGAAGACGGGCAACGGTTGGATAATTATCTGATGCGCATACTGAAGGGTGTGCCTAAAAGTCATGTGTATCGGATTATTCGTGGTGGAGAGGTTCGTGTTAACAAGAAACGTGCTCAAGCAAGTTCACGCATCCATGAAGGTGATAGTATTAGAATTCCACCAGTGCGTACGTCACAAGAGAAGGATGTGCATGTAGGGCCGCGACTTACCGAACGGTTATTAAATAGTATTATCTTTGAAGATGACCATCTGTTGGTTGTGAACAAGCCGGCTGGGATTGCTGTGCATGGGGGAAGTGGGTTGAGTCTCGGTGTGATTGAGGCGTTGCGCAAAACCCGACCTGATTTGCCTTATTTAGAGTTGGTCCATCGTTTGGATAAAGATACCTCTGGGTGCTTGTTGTTGGCGAAAAAACGCAGTGCGCTGCGCTCCATCCAAGCATTGCTCGCTTCTCGAGAGATTAAAAAAACGTATTGGGCCGTCTTTTGCCACCCTTGGCAGGGCAAAAAGTCTGTCATTGTTGATGTTGCCTTAGAAAAAAATACGTTAAAATCAGGTGAGCGTATGGTGCGTGTTAGTGAGGCGGGCAAAGCTTCGCAAACCTCGTTTAAACTGCTTGAAAACTATTTACACGCATGTTGGGTAGAAGCGAGTCCAAAAACCGGCAGAACGCATCAGATAAGGGTGCATAGCACGTATCTAGGTCACCCGATTCTAGGCGATGAAAAATACGGTGGTGATTGCCTGCTAGATGGCATGGATGCATCAAGAAAGCGTCTTTATTTGCATGCTAGAGCAATTCAATTTAACCTAAACGGTAAAACTCATGAATTTCAGGCTGAGTTAGATGATCGTTTTGCCGAAACATTAAAGCAATTAAGAGCTAGTTCTCTTTCAACAAGAGAAACTGCAGTACCGTCTCCATTATTGGGCGAAGATGATGTTTCAGTTGATTGAGCAGCGGTTAAACCTCGTCTTGGGGTGAGGTTGCTGCTATTAATTTAATAGAGCTATGAGATATGTCAATTGGTTATTGAGTGTAGAGTAACGTCTCAATAACCCTGGGATCCGTCATCCTGAACGTAGTGAAGGATCTCCTGAA
>CAXNER010000242.1:0-3221 GCA_964201315.1 Legionellaceae bacterium | reverse complement strand
CGTTGTCCATAAAAAAAGCCACGGTATGCGTGGCTTTTTTTATGGACAAATTAGGGGATGTTGATATTTCTATTATCTCGGCCGAAATAACCTAGCGAAATGTCAACAGGCCCTAGCGATTAATTTGTGCTGAGGGTGGTTTCACCAGGGCCATTTACGGTAATCGTGTAGCCGTTTGCACTTAATTGTAGCGGAGTTATCTCGCCAGAGACTAAATCCATGGTGAGAGTGCCTACGGTGATAGGGTTTGGTGTGTTGGTGGCCATTTTGATGAGAGCGGTGCATTTTCCATTAACGCTATGACCAAAACAAGCGAGTCTTACGGCTGTCCAAAACACTCTGCCTTCGCTGTGCGCTTTTGTTGGGTATTGAGAAGGAATGGTGCCGGCTACGAAGGCGTTTGATTCAAGGTCAGTGTTATTATGGGTTATTAGATGCTTAGGTGCGGCTAAAGCGGTCGCTGCAAATAAACTTAACGCGAGTACAGAAAAGGGTTTAATTATGCGATTCATGTGTTTTCTCCATTATTTGATTGAGGTGCAAGTGGTCACAAACTTAAAATTTACCATAGGATAGCGTGTCTTTCAGAATAATCCAATTTTCTTCAGAAACATAAATCCTACAATGCACAATTGAAAGGAAGATTCATTATTCTACAAAATGATTTATAATGCCAGAATATAATAAACAGGTTGTATAATGAAAAGGCAAGATTTTAACTTTGAATTACCACAAGATTTGATTGCTCAGTATCCGTTGACAAAACGAAGTGAGTCGCGGTTATTGATGTATCAGCGTGGCTCAGGCGTTTATGAACACCGTCAATTTGTGGATATTGGCTCCTTTCTTGAGCCTGGTGATCTGCTGGTAATGAATAACAGTAAAGTAATTCCAGCGCGATTATATGGTCACAAGGCTAGTGGTGGGAAGGTGGAGCTATTGGTTGAGCGTATCACGGAAGACAATGCTTTTATCGCTCACATCAAGGCGAGTAAGTCTCCACAGACCGGTACAATGATTCATTTGGACAATGGTTGGTGTGTTGAAGTAACCGCTAAGAATGATGATCTTTATCATTGCAAGGCTAATGGTGATGTTGATGTAATATTACATCAAATTGGACATGTTCCTTTGCCTCCTTATATAACTAGAACCGATGAATCACTTGATTTAAACCGTTATCAAACGGTTTATGCTGAGCACAAAGGATCAGTGGCTGCACCAACGGCAGGGCTTCATTTTGATGAGGGGGTTTTGGCTAGTTTAAAAGCCAAAGGAGTAAACGTTGCCTATTCTACATTGCATGTTGGTGCGGGTACTTTTCGTCCAGTACGCTGTGATGATATTAAAGATCACACAATGCACCATGAGCGGTTTACGGTGGATGATGCGTTGTGTGTCGCCGTGAGTAGTGCACGCGCGGCAGGAAAACGTGTTATTGCGGTGGGTACCACGGCGTTGCGTAGCTTGGAAAGTGCCGCTAGTAATGGTGCGCTTGAAGCCTGTAGTCGCGAAACCGATATCTTTATTTACCCAGGGTATCAATTTCAAATTTGTGATGGTTTAATCACTAATTTTCATATACCAGAATCGACATTATTGATGCTGGTGTCGGCTTTTATAGGTTATGAGCAAGCCATGGAACTGTATCGTGTAGCCATTGCTAAACGTTACCGTTTTTTTAGTTATGGCGATGCAAGTTTATTGTTACGGTGATGAAATAATGAATTTACGCACGGCTAACGACGATTTATCACGGATGGTACCGGTGCTTACCTCAAAAGCTGGGGGCTGCATGACGGCTGCAAATTGGCAAGAGGCCAACATTAACATTGCATCGTATGAGCTTTCATCCTTGTTGATGAAACCAGGGATCGATTTTTTAAGCATGCTACCTGATTTAGCAACCTATGTGGGTTGGCAAGGAGCACTGGTGTTGAATGCATCATTTGCCAAAAGAGGCGTAAACGGTCTTTATAACCTTCGCTCTGACTACGATGGACGTCGTACTCACTATTCTGTTGAAGATCTATTCGCGCTTATCATGCATTTAAAACCCAGCATGGTCCTTTTGCCAGAAGGTGTTTGGCATACACACAAAGCGCTCTGCCAATCATTGGCTGAAACAATGAATCTTTATTTATCTGTTAATGATCGTCCTGAAGACGGAGAGTCAATGCAACCGCACGGTGTGTATTTTTCATACGATGAAAAGACAACACCATCGTCGGTTATGTTAGAACTGCTTGCAAAGCATCGGGACCGGTCTTGCTATATAGCAGGAGATTTGAGCCTGCCATTGATGCTGGATTTGGTGGATAATGGAGCACATTTTGTTGAGTCAGACCGTCCAGCGACTGATGCCCTTTGCGGTGATGTGTATTGCAGTGATGGTCAGATTTCATTGAAAAACAGCGACTTTTCGATGCAGTTTGAAGCGATTGATGCAACGTGTCAGTGCACAACGTGTAGCCAAAAACTCACCCGGGCTTATCTTCATCATTTATTAGAGCACACGCCGTTGTTATGTCAGCGATTTTTAGTAAACCACAATGTTTATTATTGCCAAGAAGTCCTTCGTAAAAAAAGGCCCTGTTGATTATAATTTAACCTAAATGCCGACGTCTAACGCTTTATGCGCGGGATCTAGTGATGTTGCAGAATTACTGGATTCTGCGGACAGGCCGCGGTCTTATCATTACCCACACTATCGGTACCTGGATACTTCTTGTTAACTAGAAACTTCAAATTAACCCTATCTAATAAACAAAGTGCCTTGTGGTTGTGTCAGTTAGTTGTGTGGTTTTATTTTTACTAAACAAATTATCGTTACCAAAGGTATTAAAATATCCATACAAAACCAGGTACCGGCATTTCCAGAAGAGTAGTTTTTAGCAATGCTCATCTGATGCGCATGACCAACAGCGTCTCCCCATAACCAGATAGTATTTGCAATGATTGCTGCCTGGCGAAATTCATAATTCCTACGAGTTGATAAAATTGCCACAATTCCAAATCCTAAATTTGCCACGGCAATTTCAAATTGAAAAGGGCTCGTTTGCCAACCAATGGTTGCTGCTGTGAAGGCAGGAAAAAAGCCATGCATAACAAAACTGTAAATTCCGGTTATTCCGAGGGCCAAAAAAGCTACCCACCGGTATAAAATCTCGTAAAAAGAGGGGGTTCTATTGATGAAGCGATTCAGTATTGCTAAAACAATA
>CAXNER010000241.1:0-3240 GCA_964201315.1 Legionellaceae bacterium | reverse complement strand
CGCTATCATTTAGGATATCAATAGTTATCATGAGCAATATCTCGCGCAACATGGTTTCGTTACCCGCGCTTTCAATAGCACTCTTGATATCGAGCAATGGGAAGGCCTTAAGCTCAAACAATTGCTCTTCGCTGCCGGGCAAATCAGTTCCTAATTTTTTTAGTTCCTGTGGTTTATCATTAAGTGCCGGTGAAACCCATTGATTGACCAATGTTTGCAACATCGTCACCGTGATGGGCTTGGTGAACACATCGGTCATTCCGGATTGTATGCATTCATTTTTTACCTGAACTTGCGCGTGGGCAGTTAAGCCTACAATGGGGATCGGTGTTTTCTTTAAATGAGTTTCTAAATCACGAATACGGCGTGTAAGTTCATGGCCTGAAATACCGGGTAGACCAATGTCTGTAACAATGAGATCAAATTCATGGGATTTTGCTAATTCTAGGGCCTCTTCACCATTCGTTGCAGAAGTAAATTGATAACCCGCTTTGGATACCATAACCTCTGCCATTCTCAGCGCAATAGTATTGTCCTCTACTAAGAGAAGATGCGGTTCAGGTTCGGACAGAATTTCTGTTGAACATGGTGATAGAACTTCCGGTCCTGTTGGTTCAACCGGCTCTGATTTGGAAGACGTTTGTAGTCTTGAATCGTTTTTATTGCCCATTCTACATTTCAGCTCAAAATAGAACGAGGTACCTATCCCTTCTTGACTGGTTAACGTGAGATGGCCACCTAATAATTTCACATAGGATTGGGCGATGTGAAGCCCCACACCGTTGCCTGCATATGTTCCTTTGTAAGATGGGGTTACCCGATAAAATCGATCGAATACTTTGTCTTGTAGTTCAGGGGGGATGCCAATGCCCGTGTCTGATACGCCAAATTGAAGGTGAGCCCATTCATTGCCATTATTAAGACGTTTGACCCCAATCGTAATATGCCCAGATTCAGTGAATTTAATCGCATTGCCTAAAAGATTTAATAAGATACGATGGAGTTTAGTTCGATCACTAATAATGTATTGTGGCACAGTCTCATCGATATTAACGTCTAAACCAAGGTGTCTTAATTCAGTCGATGGTCGTTCAAGTAAAACAAGATCATGGATGCATTGACGTAAATCAAATAGGTCTTCCTGGATATCGTTTTCATTAATATTAGCAGCCGTTACTACCTCTAAAATACCATTAAGCATGTCTAATAATTGGGTGCCACTATCACGAAGCCAGTGCGCATATTGTTTTTGCAGCGAGTTTTGAGCCCCTTCTTCTAAAAGTTGGGACATGCCAACCACGCCACTTAATGGTGTGCGGATATCGTGGCTCATGTTAGCAATAAATTCAGTTTTGGCGCGGTTAGCCATCTCCGCGGCATCTTTTGCAATGCTTAATTCATGCTCAATGATTTTTTGGTGTGTGATGTCTGTGGTAATTCCCATGACACCAATAACATGATTGTTATTATCTAGTAGCGGCACCTTATTTGTAATGGCTGTAATCGTTCTATTATTTGAAACAGTGATGGTTTCAACATGATTCAATTTTGCTTTTCCCGTTTTGATAACTTTTTTATCAATAGCGATATATAGTTTGGCACGGTCTTTCCATGCAAGATCAAAATCAGTTTTACCTATCACTTGTACCCAAGACTCTAACCCCGCAAGCCTTGCGAATTCATCATTGCACCCTTGATAGACGCTATTTTTATCTTTCCAATAAAAAAAACCTGGCGCATATTTAACTACATTTTCCAGTTGTAAATTTTCAAGTTGTTTATCGGTTAATTCAGTTACATTTTTTCCTGTAATAAAAATTAAATCACATTTTTTTTCATGATCAAATAGAGGAACAATATCCCAAACTATTTTTAAATTTCGTTCGTTACTTAATACATAAGTAATACGTTTTGTTTTTTTCAACGGACAATTAATTGTGATAAAAGGCTGGGTTAAATATTCTTTAAATACACTACTAATGTTTTTATTACAGACGTCTTTTTTCTTCCACCCTAATAATTTTTCAGCTTTAGCGTTAATGGCTTTAATCGTTAGATCGTTTGAAACAACAATGAATAATTTACCAGCGTGGTGTAAACATAAATTAAAAAGTTTTTTATAATCAATCCCTTTGTTATTCTTCTCCACTAATCACCTTTATATCAGACCTTTGTCTTGACAGAGAAAATAAGAAATCCACACTCATTTCCGCACTATAATTTATAAAATGACTATTTTATGTGCTATTATCCCCCCGAGTATCTCAGCCTTTCTGAGTTGATGTCAATGATGCGACTTTTCTATGCCTGTGCGTCGTAAAGATAGTACTTGCGAGTAATCCAAGTTTATGGGGAGTAAATACTTGAGTACAGTAAATTCTAGTAAAAAAACCGCGGATAACCTGATCAATTGGATACGACAATATGCAGCGTTACATATTGATTCTACTATGGTGGATGAGAAACACTGTTTTCCACCCCATGTTTTTGCAGATCTTGGTAATCAAGGTTTTTTTGGGATGCATATTTCTCAAAAGTACGGTGGATTGGAATTACAAACGTATGACATGCTGCGTGTTATTGAACAAGTTGCCGCCATTGACTTAACGCTGACCACCGTCCTTATCGAAAGTATCCAAGGCGCTCATACGTTAGAGAAATATGCGTCCGAACCCATGAAAAACCATTATCTTCATCAGCTTGCTGAGGGGCGTATATTTACGGCCGGTGCCATGACTGAGTCTGCAGCAGGATCTAATCCCAGAGCAATGAAATCAGTTGCCATTTCAGACAATGAAAATGGATGGTTATTGAGCGGTAGTAAGCGATGGGTGGGAATGGGGGCTTCAGCCACTATTATTGCAATCTATGTCCAACAATTCGACTCAAACAATAATTGGCTAGGAATGAGTGGGTTTCTTGTTCCACAAGGCACAGAAGGGCTTCGTATAGGCCCTGACGCTCTCACCATGGGAATTCGTGGATTTTCAAAAAATACTATTTATATGGACAATATTAGGGTTTCATCTGAGCATTTATTGGGTAAATCCGGTGGTGGGATGGAAATAGCCCAAGACAACATGATGTATATTCGGCTTTGTCTTGGTGCTGCCAGTGTAGGTGCTATGAAACGTTGTGTTCAATTGATGTCTCGTTATGCAAATCAGCGCTCAATTGCTACTGGGAAATTAATAGAGAATCCAGTAACGTTATGTCGTTTGAGCGAAATGACAGCCGTTA
>CAXNER010000240.1:0-3240 GCA_964201315.1 Legionellaceae bacterium | reverse complement strand
GTTGTTAAATTTGTATTACACTTAAATTTAGGGGGTATCATGGCTCGCGTTAAAAAATCAGTATCACAGAAAGAACAGGAATTAAAAGATATTATATCGGATACCAAAAAGAAATTAGCGAACTTACAAAACAAGCAAAAAATGGATATTGGCGAACTTGCCTGTAATCATGGTTTAAATAAGTTTGATTTAAAAGTATTAGATGACGCGTTTAAAAAATTACACTCACAGTTAAGTCATTCAAAATAAGAAATCTTAAATTTGGATATTGTGATCCACAATATCGCAAGCGCTCATTAATAATTTAACATAAACGTTGTAACTTCTGTTTTGTGAAGATCTGTTTGGTGGTGTATGCGACTATATTAAAATGGGCGGATATACCGCCCACAATTTTTTAATTATTTGAAAATATATGTAATTGTCCGTCTACTCTTATTGAGTAGTAATCACATGAAAACAGATCTCTGCGAAACGAATCATAGTCAATATAACCTTGAATAGACGCTGGTACTTCATGAAGATAACATTCATCAAATAGTTCCATGGCAAAATCAAGCTCACTGTTATGCTGACCATTATAATTATTTTCTATGGCATCCTGGGCAGTTTCAAGATGACCAAGTTGAGCAACAAGCTCAGCGCCTAGCTCGCCGTGTTCTTGAATAAACATAGCCAGTTCACTAACGGTTGAAATACCTTCATATTCGTTTAAATGAAGCGATCCGAAATCTTCATAACCATGAATCGCATATTCTTCAGCGTTAGCGACGGGGCTTTTAGAAAGCATGTTAAAAATTTCTTCGTTAATGACCTCTGGATCTTGATCTGCGTCGATCCATTCGCCGAAGATCTCGCCTTCGTTATAAGAAGCTAAACAAGCAACATAGATTTTTGGATTAAAAGAAGATTTGCTAGAAAAACAGGTATTTGATACATTACGATTAGTCATTTTTACTACTCCTAGTAGTGGGGATGATTAGTGATATTAGGTTGTTCAAGCAACTTAGTATCACGCCTTAAACTTCCCTTATAGAATATCGCATTTTCTGTCTTTTGTCAACGCAACATACTGAAATAATTGAATTTTTTAATATTTTCTTTCTTAACCTCACAATCAAACAATATGTTAAAATCGCCCATAATCACCATCAATCCCACGATAACAGTTAACCCGTAGGTTTGTTTATCTAAACTTGTTCAGGTCTTGGTTGGTCTAAAAATTGGTTTGATAAAATCGGGGGTTTAATTCAAATGAAGGCGCGATGAAGCAAATAAAATACTTGACAAATAGGGCGAAATGCCCTATTCTGTTTAAGAAGCCCGGATATATTATTCAGGGCACATTAGGGCCAAGAGCATGCATACCATAGAACAAGAACAACGAATCATTGAGGAAGCACTGGCAATACTGACGTCAAGGTTAAAGGAAAAACAGAAGCCGTTGCGTAATGCGCAGATGGTTAAATCATTTCTGCGCCTGCACCTTGAACAAAAAGAACGAGAGCATTTTTCAGTTCTGTTCCTTGATACTCAAAACAGATTAATCGATTATCAAGTGTTGTTCATGGGTAGCATTGATTCAGCGAACATCAATCCGCGTGAAGTCGTTAAGGCAGCGCTGCAGTTAAATGCCCGCTCGCTGATTGTGGCGCATAATCACCCATCAGGTGATGCAACGCCAAGCCAACAAGATATTAATGTCACCAAACGCCTAATTTCGGCCTTAGAACTGATTGACGTTAAACTGCTCGATCATATGGTGATTGGTCATAATGAAATTATTTCATTAGCCGAGAAACAATTAATGTAGTGCAATCGCGCAGCCATGGGCTGCGCAAATATAGGTGAGCGTATGGAACAAACCGGAACTTATGGGATAGAAGGTATTATCCGCCCCGAGTGTCTACAAAACGCTCGAACCTGGGTGCCACCTACCAGTCATGAAATAAGACTCGCTTTGAATATGGCAGGGTGGTCAGGCGTGGAATTTTCAAAGCGCATATCAACCAATGATCGCACGGTCAGGCGTTGGCTTGCAGATGAGATGGAAATTCCCTATGCTGCATGGTGCGTGCTTTGCGCACAGGCTAATTTAGGCTTGATTTGGAAATAAATAAACGATAAATGAAATTATATGGAATTTTCTATGAGGGTGAGTTATAATTGGGTTAACCATGCCCGTCACGCCTCTCCACGATGCGCACCACGACGGGTTATTTTTTATGGTCACTGACAAATATACAAAACCAGCACTTTCTATCAATCAACAAATTGAATTCCTAGCCAATCAAGGTCTTATAATTAAAGATCATGCTCTTGCGCATCATGCACTTAGTACAGTTAGCTATTATAGATTTTCTGGCTATCTTTTGCCATTTAAACTGCCACATAATGGAAGCCGTCCACGTCAATTTAAAGATCAAATTACGTTCGAACAAATTTGGCAACTCTACCAATTTGATCGCGAGCTGAGATTAATCGTATCGGACGCAATTGAAAAAATTGAAATCGCCTTTCGAACCGCTTTATCAAATGTTACGAGTATCGAGCTTCATCCATTTTGGTATATTGACCCATTTCATTTTAAAGCAGCAAAATGTAACAAAGCAGGGCGAACCAAGGAATTAAGGCAGAAAAAAGCATTTTTTGAAGAACACATGGAAAATATAAAGAAAATAAGTAAAAACAAGCAAGAAATATTCATTCAACATTATCATCAAAAATATAAAGAACCTGAGTATCCGCCAATTTGGATGATAATCGAATCTATCTCATTTGGATCATGCTCGAAGATGTACCAAAATATTCAGTCTATTGCCATTAGAAATGAGATAGCCTCCTACTTAGGGCAGCACGCCACGGTGATTGAATCGTGGATCAGGAGTCTAACCTACAGCAGGAATCTATGTGCTCACCACGCTAGATTGTGGAATCGATGGTTTGTAAGTCCGCCATTAGTCCCCAAGAACGACCCATGCAGGGATTATTTTTTACCAAATGAAAATTATCGGTTTCATTTAATAGCTTATGTGATACAACGTCTTCTAGAAAAAATTTCGCCTGAATTTAATTGGAAACAAGACCTTTTTAATTTGTTTGAAAAATTTGAGGTATACCCTGGGAAAGAAATGGGGTTTCAATCTAATTGGCGCGTAGACAAATTTTGGGATATTTAGTTGGGATTAAAATGACCACCTTGCTTTTCTTTCAATAATATGACAAACGGTGTAAACTACC
>CAXNER010000239.1:0-3259 GCA_964201315.1 Legionellaceae bacterium | reverse complement strand
TTTCACCTGTTGCAGGGTTATGGGATAACAAGACTCGACCCGATACATCGCTTTTCCATTTATAACCGATGTAGGCCCCGGGATTTATCGTTTGAATGTTCAAACGTTTTAAGATGTCCATATTGCCTTCCTTTTACGCAAAATGTTGACCAAAACGATTGGCCAATACATCTATCAACTGAAAGTTCTCTTGTAATACAAGACCGTGGTACTTGTTTTCTTGACTTAAAACCACATCAACCACCGCACAAATACTTGATGCAGTGCAGGCTTGTATAGCGGACCATTCCAAACCATGCATTAATGTAGGATAGATTTTTTTGACATAACTTTTTTCAGTGAGCTCCCCCTGTTTAATACCCTCAACGCTCACATAAATAATAACCATGTCTTGATAGGTTTTAGGAATTGCCCTTTCTAAGATAATCTTTAATGTGCCACGGTCTTCGTTTAACTTAAGATCGTTCATTAAAAAACGCATTTTTTCACAATGCCCTGGGTAACGAATTGTTTTATAATTCATTATTTGTACTTTACCCGAGTAAAGTTCACCAAGACTGCCCAAACCACCCGAGGTATTAAACGCCTCATATTCACAGCCATCTATTTGGATGGACTCCAATCCCTCTAGGGGTGCTGATACCACGTTAATGCCCGCATCAATACCATGGCAAGGGTTCCCGCATTCATTGATAACACCGTCCGTAGACCACGTCATTGAATATTGAAGTCCATTACTCGAGTGTTGTGGTAATGCTCCAACCCTAAGTTTTGCGTAATGGCATTGCTCAAATTCCTGCATCAAACTATTGGCAACAATACTAATATAGCCTGGAGCCAAACCACATTGAGGAACAAATGCAGTGTCGGCATCAGCTGCAATCGCTTTAACCACAGCCGTGATAGATGTATCTTCTGTTAAATCAAAATAATGCGTCTTAGCACTTTTTGCAGCTTCTGCAACATAGCTGTTTAAGAAATAAGGGAGGCTTGAAATCACTGCAATTATAGAATGTTTTTGGAGATAAGCCTGCATGGCGCTTTGATCTTTAACGTCGAGCACTACTGTTTTAATGCTCGGCATTTTTGGCAGCAACCGAGCGACATCTGTACCATTAAATGATAAATCAGCCAAATGCACCTGGTAGTCGTTACTATCTGTCAGTAACGCGGCGATTAAACTACCAATTTTACCTGCCCCTGTAATCATTACATTGTACATACAGCCCGCCTCCATTCTATATCTCTCCATCATCTAGGCAAAGTATATATTCAAGTTGGTTGAAAACCATATATAAATCCTGCAAATTATTCTGAATTTAAATATACGAAGTAGGTCAAACTATATTAAAATTATTCTTCAACACTGCAAACATACAAGGACTCAGATGTCTGAATTTTACAATGTTCATCTTTCATGGCAACGAGAAAACGACGATTTTGACTATAAAACGTACAATCGCAAGCATACTGTGGTTTTTTATGGCGGACCAAAACTAAACTTAAGTTCAGCGCCAGACTTCGTACGCAACCCTGAATTTCAAACCCCCGAAGAGCTTTTAGTCGCGTCTGTTTCAAGTTGTTATCTACTAACCTTCCTCTCAATTACAGCTAAAAAAGGATTTATCGTAGACAGTTATCTTGATGATGCCACGTGTGTTTTAAGCAAAGTAAATGGAAGTAAACAAGCCATAACACAAATCAACCTTCGACCAATCGTTACGTTTAAAAAAGAAAACAAACCAGATCTAGCTAGCATCAATCAGCTTTTTAGTGAAACGCGTGAACATTGCTTTATTTCAAACTCACTGACGGCGGCCGTCTTTATTACGCCTCAACTTGCAGATGGCTAAGCGCCACGCCCGTAGCTTCTCAATAACCTATAATGCCATTGCGTGCGTTCGTTGGTTTGAAAAAGAGTAAAGCAATCTGGGTGTTGCGTAAGTCCTATCAATATAAAAAGTATCCTACAATCCGTAAAAAACTTGACCTTTTATATTGACTCCTCTATCGTCAGCCTCACCTGTATTTACTCTATTTCTAATGAACCAATTTATAACCGCAAACATTCCAGCCCGTTTAGTCATAGCAGCAATGCGCTATATGTATTTGTGGCGTGCCTTTTTTGCGGGCATACTCATCCCGTTTGGCTTCGCACCTTTTCACTTACCGGGCATAAGTATTTTAGGCATTGCCCTTTTGTTTGCTCAATTGCGTGACCATACGCTTACACAATCATTTTTAATAGGATTTGCCTTTGGCTTGGGCTTTTTAGGTTTTGGTGTTTCTTGGGTGTATGTCAGTATTCATGCCTATGGACATCTCAATTGCCTTCTATCTGCACTTATCACCCTGCTGTTTGTGGTTTATTTAGCGATTTATCCAGGACTAGTGGCCGCCCTATATACAAGGCTTGTAAAAAAATCTGCTGTGATAATGCCGTGCTTTTTATTCAGTGCTCTCTGGTGTTTAGGTGAGTATCTACGTGCAACGTTCATGGGTGGCTTTCCTTGGTTATTACTGGGATTTGGGCAGATGGATACACCGTTGAACTATTTATTGCCTATAGTTGGTGTGTATGGCGTCAGTTTTATAACCTGTCTAGCCGCAACGCTCCTCGTTACTAGCACTCAATTATCGACGATGAAACGCTACCTTTGGTTAGCGGCTTTTGTAGTCGTGCTCGTAAGCCCGTCTCTTTTAAAAAACACACAATGGTCAACCATCAGTAAAACCCCATTATCCGTGGGTATTATTCAAGCCAATTTATCGATGCGGGACAAATGGGACGAGGCGCTTTTTTGGCAGTTGTTAGATGTATATAAAGAAGGCATTGAACACTTGGTGAATAAAACAAAACTCATTGTCTTGCCTGAGTCAGCGATTCCGTTGCCTGCAAGTTATATTAGTGATGTCCTCGATACCATCCATCTTAAAGCTTTACGTGCTGGCAGCTCTGTTTTGCTGGGAATTCCAGAGCCGACTAGCCTTGAGGAAACCTACTATTATAACTCCTTGATTACTTTGGGTGCAGCGAATGGCAAATATTTGAAGCAACACCTTGTGCCTTTTGGGGAGTTTATCCCCCTGCCCTTTGATAAGATTATTCATTGGTTAGGTATTCCATCAGCTAATTTAAAACCAGGCAGAAAAAATCAACGATTGATTCAAGTTCATGATCATCCTATTGCTTCCTTGATTTGCTATGAATTAGCCTATCCTCAAATACTGCGCAAACAATTACCAGAAGCAGAGTGGA
>CAXNER010000238.1:0-3260 GCA_964201315.1 Legionellaceae bacterium | reverse complement strand
TATTGTGTTTGGATGACGAAGAAGTTCGTCGTATTTTGCCTGCAATTCAACGCCCAATAATGACTTACGGTTTTTCTGAAGGGGCCCACTACCGTGCGATTAATTGGAGTCAAAACGGTTTATTGAGTGAATTTACCGTTCTTAGGCCCGCTCCTCATCAAGCATTAAGAATACAGTTTAAGTGGCCAGGTCGTCATAATGTGTTGAATGCGTTAGCTTCAATTGTGATTGCGACAGAACTAGGCGTTGATGATAAGTCTATTGTCGATGGTTTATTAAAATTTCAAGGGGTTGGACGACGATTCCAGATGTTGGGGGAGCGTCTTTTTGCACAAGGTAAAGCACTGGTCGTTGATGATTATGGCCATCACCCTCGAGAAATTCAAGCTACTATCGATGCGTTTCGTTCTGTATGGCCCGACAAGCGTTTAGTGCATGTGTTTCAACCGCATCGCTACAGCCGTACGCAGTCCCTTTTTACTGAGTTTGTTAATGTTTTAAGTTTATCAGATGAACTGTTATTGCTGGATATCTATTCTGCAGGGGAAGATTTAATTCCTGGTGTGAGCAGCGAACTACTGGCTAAACAGATCAATATGCAATCGCCAAAAGCCACACTTATAACAGAACAAAATCTTGTGCAAAATTTAGATGCATTGGTCCGGGATGGTGATGTTGTTCTTATGCAGGGTGCTGGTAATATAGGTCAATTGGCAATAAATCTAATGCAAAAATCGCGAGAGACAGCGTGAAAAAAACAGGGATTATAATGAGTACGGATACTCAGATGCCTTACGAGGGGCAGTTGCTTCTGCAAGAGCCTTTGGCCGATTACACGACATGGCGTGTCGGTGGTGTGGCGAAGGCACTGTACAAACCTACTGGGATTTCTGACCTTCAAGTTTTTCTTAAAATACTTGAAATAAAGGAGCCGATTGTGTGGCTGGGGCTCGGCAGTAATTCCCTGATAAGAAGCATGGGTTTCTCCGGTACGGTAATTCTAACGCAAGGATGTTTGAACGAAATTAGCTTGGTAGGGGATGATTTGGTCCGGGTTGAAGCGGGTGTATCTTGTGCAAAAATGGCAAGGTTTTGTGCGCGAAATGATCTGGTGGGCGGAGAGTTTTGGGCAGGAATTCCCGGAACAATGGGCGGCGCCCTACGGATGAATGCGGGATGTTTTAACGGCGAAACATGGCAGTCCGTGGTCAGTGTGGAAACAATGACACGTACCGGTGAGATTAGGCGGCGCCATCCCAGTGAATTTAATGTTTCATACCGTCATGTTACAGGATTAGACAATGAATGGTTTATTGCAGCGACTTGCCGCCTAACACCCGGAGAAAAAGACAAATCTTTGCAGATGATTAAAGAGTTATTGGCTCATCGCGCGGCTACTCAACCAACCAGTGAGTATAATTGCGGTTCTGTCTTTAGAAATCCACCTGAACTATATGCTGCCAAATTGATTGAGTCTTGTGGATTGAAAGGTATGCGTTTTGGTGGAGCAAAGGTGTCAGAAAAACACGCAAATTTTATTATTAACCACGAAGGCATGGCTTCTTCAGATGATATCGAATCACTGATACAACTTGTACAGAAAAAAGTACATGAAAAAACGGCCATCGAATTAATTCGCGAAGTACATATTATTGGAGATGAATGATGGTTAAGCCCTTGAAACTACTGTTGCTTTATGGGGGTAAATCCGGCGAGCATGAAATTTCATTGATTTCTGCGGCATCGGTTTTGGCAAATGCAGATGCTAATCGCTATCAAATTATTCCTGTAGGTATGGATAAAGAAGGGCGATGCTATCTGAATGATTACAACGAGTTATTGTCATTTAAAGAGTCCTTGCCGGTGGTTACTACAGGCTCCCAAGAGCTTGAGAGCCTGCTGGTAAATGGCCGGCTTGCGGTAGATGCTGACGTTGTCTTTCCGGTAGTGCATGGCCCACTGTATGAGGATGGTTCATTACAAGGCTTGCTTGAACTAGCGGGCGTAGCTTATGTTGGTTGTGGTGTACTGTCTTCAGCGATTGGCATGGATAAAGACGTAGCTAGACGTTTGGTTGATATAGATGGCATTAAAAAAGCACGTTACACATCGTTTTCATGGCACATGCCCCTGTCTGAGATTGAGCCATTTTGTCAGCGCACAGTAGCTGAGCTAGGTTGGCCATTATTTGTTAAGCCATGCTCTATGGGTTCTAGTGTCGGGATTCACAAAGCCAACACGATGGACGAGCTTATGGCAGCAATTAATGATGCAAGGCGTTATGACGACGAGGTTCTTGTTGAGGAATTTATACAAGGACGGGAAATTGAGCTTGCAGTTCTAGAAAACTCTTCTCCGCTGGGTTTACCTAAGGTGAGTTTACCGGGTGAAATTCATGTTAATCATGCGGATGGGTTTTATTCCTACACAGCCAAATATTTAGAGAGTGGACAGACAGATTTGCTGGTTCCAGCACAATTGAGTGAAAATGTAGTGCGCCGATTACAACAAGCATCGGCTGATATTTTTATTCGCCTTAAGTGCAAAGGAATGGCAAGGGTTGATTTTTTCGTTAACGATGAAACGAATGATATTTATTTCAACGAAATCAATACATTACCCGGTTTTACATCAATTAGTATGTACCCTAAGATGTGGCAAGCAAGTGGCCTATCTTATACAGCATTGATAGATAATTTAATTAGCTTAGCGATGATGCACCATCATTGTCGCCAACAATTAGTGACGCATTACCAGTAAAAATTGGGAGTTTTAGGCGATTGGCAGGGGATGGGCTTATGGGTGCGGAAACAGGGCGATTACGTTATGCCAGTTTTTTAACGCTATTGATTGGATGCGCCCTGCTTTTATCAGCTCGGTTGGTATACTTGTATTTGTCAGATGCTCAACGTTTTCCGATTAGCAAGGTAAAAATTACTGCAAATTATCAGCATGTTACTCGCAAGCAAATTGAATCAGTGTTATCTGGCTACACAACAGCAAGTTTTTTTTCTTTACCTGTTCGGCAATTACAGCAGGATTTTCTTGCCTTGGATTGGAGTGATCATGTATATATCGCACGTGTATGGCCTGATACCTTGCAACTAACATTGGTCGAAAAAACACCCGTTGCTGTTTGGAATGATGCGTTAATGACGGAAGATGGAGAGGTATTTAATGTTGGAAAGGGGGCAGTAGAGACAACTCTTCCACGATTAAGTGGGCCTGAACAACAACAAACAGACGTCTTACAAATTTAT
>CAXNER010000237.1:0-3267 GCA_964201315.1 Legionellaceae bacterium | reverse complement strand
AGTTTGAGCTCACCATTTTTTCATATAATTTTTCTGGTAAATCGTAATTTTCAAATTTAATTTTTTTTGAATCGCCTCTATGTTTGAAGTTTCGGTATCGGACCATGGTTCTGCCGCTCGAGAAGATAGTATTCCATAGCTTGTGTCATTTATTTTTTTTGCTCTTTTCATATAATACGTCCCATTAAAACAAAAGCATTTTTAATAGCTTATGGCATATTGATAGGAATTGATTTCTTAAGACATTGTGCAACCTGATGTTTTAGCAACTCACCCCACCTTAACCATGCGGTTTTTTGTTCATTGGCGTATACCGCCCTTTGATAGGTAGCAACCAATTTATTTAATGGCTGGTGGTTTAACATTCGCTCAATCACGTGGGGTTCTGTCTTTAAATATTCTCCCCAAGCTGTAGCAGCTGATCGACGTAGGTCATGTACACTAAATGATTGCATATCAACCAAAGGAGCAATTGAAGCCAATTTCTTTTTTGCTCCCGTCGCCGTACCTCGTAACCGTGCGATAACGCCCGTCAGAGTATCGGGATGAATATGCCCACCGTTCCTATGATGACCCGTATCAAAAACAAACGCTGAATTACCCGATATAGGTTGTAGTAACCTGATAATTTCAACTGCTAAACGAGGAAGGTAGACTGTGTGCGCTTGCCGATTTTTGGTTCTCTCTGATGATAACAACCAAACGCCCATATCAAGACTTAATTCATCCCAACGCATAGCAGCAATTTCACCACGGCGCGCACCAGTCAGAATCAAAAGCTTGATTGCACTGGTAGTCACAATTGACATTGCCGAGTTCTGCCCGGTTGATTGGGTTGTCTCACTGGCTTGATCTAAGGCAAGCCAAAGCATACGTAATTCAGGTAACAACAATACACGGTCGCGAGGTCTGCTGGCGTTTGCAGCGAAATCTTTTGGCTTTAACAGACGTGCCGGGTTCAGTTCGATAAAATGGCGGGTTAATGCGTAATCCATCATCAAGTTGAGTGTAGACAGGGCTTTTCGGGTTTCTTCTCTAATGCCCTTGCGAGTCATGGCATCCAAAGCCGTTGCTAAGTGCACGCGTGTTATGTCTCGTGCGAGTATATTACCGAGTATTGCTTTCAGGTGAAGTCGCCAACGATCTTCATGGCGTTTAATCCATGTGGGGGTAACCCTACAGGTGATCTTTTCAAACTCAATCCAAGTATCAAATAGCACTTGCATAGTAATGGCTTGTGCGTTGGCGGCAATTGCAGCAGCTTTAACAGTACGTGGATCAATTCCCTGCGCCACCAATTTCCGTAGTTCAAGCACTTTATTACGAGCTTCTTTGAGACTTACATCATCTACTGAGCCAATTGGCATTCTAAATAACTTACGATCACCTGGTAAGCTAAAAGAGAACAACCAACTTTTAGAACCACTTGGACGTACACGAAAAAATAGTCCTCCCCCATCATGAACCCTGTACTCTTTATCACGTGGAGCTGCCTTTTCTACGGCTTTTGCAGTAAGTTTACTCATGAAAGAACGCTCTTTGCAGATTTTGAAATTGTGCAGACGGCATCTGCACAATTGAACAGTTTGAATTCGGGATTCACTGACTCCCGAATTTGAAATGAAAGGGTCATGCTCATCATTGATCACGCATATTATGAGATTCCATCTTCTCTGTAATCGCTTTAATCTCCTTATCAAAATCAGATTCAAAAAGACGATCCTGCACAATTCGATATTTCTCAAACTCACTTTCAGCATGATCTTTAGCGATTTTAGCGCTAATTTTTCCTGCATTTTGCAGTACATCGCGCTCATCAAACTCAAGGAATTTGTCTAATCGTATAGCCCAGTCTTCCATCGTCATCGGTATTTTGCGTATGGCTCGATCTTCCGCTAACTCTAAATAGACATTGACTATACGGCCGAGAGATTCCAATTCCACTGCGTTCAGGTAATTTTTTGCAACAGGCACATCGGTCTTAAGTATTTTTCTATTTGGGCTATGTTCCCAACTCGTGAGCCCCATATGCGGTTTGTTGCTGTCAGCGCGTTCGAGCACAAGCTCCGATGCCGTGTGGCCATGAATGGCATAATGCAGCTTATTTTGCACTTTAGCGAAAAAGTCTCTCGCGGTTGGCGCATTTTTATTGTAATCCATACTGGTTGCATAAATGTCTGTAATTTTCTGGTAAAAACGACGCTCACTGAGGCGAATTTCCCGAATTTCAGCCAGCAACTGCTCAAAATAATCTTCACCAAGGAAGCTGCCATTCTCTAGTCGTTTTTTATCCAGAACAAAGCCCTTGATTGCAAATTCTTTCAAAACCTTGGTTGCCCATTGTCGAAATTGCGTTGCACGCTTGGAATTAACTCGATAACCAACGGATATGATGACATCCAAGTTATAAAACTGGGTATTGTAATTCTTGCCATCAATGGCAGTTGTTAGGAATTTCCTAATAACTGAATTTTGAACAAGTTCATTAGATTCAAAGATATTTTTAAGATGTTCATTGATGGTGGGAGTGGTTACATCAAACAACACAGCCATCAGTTTTTGGGTTAACCAAATAGACCCTTCCTCATAGCGCACTTCAATGCCGTTTTCACCAGCCTGTTGTGAAAAAATAAGAAATTCCGCGGTACTGTTACGAATAGTCAGTTTTTTTTCTGGAAGTTTGTCGCTCATACTATATCCTTGTTGTGAGGTTGGAAGTGGAAATTTGGTGCCTACATGGGTGACTACAAATATCTGGATTCAGGTGGATTGTATTGGACGAAAATAGACAAAGCAATAGCCTATAGACCATATTTCACAAGGATAACTGGATTTAATTGGATAACTATGGATTTAATCCTTTGCGCCTCCTAAGGGGCAGGTCACAGGTTCAAATCCTGTCTGTGAAACCAATAAAATCAATCGGTTATGTAAATCGTTCACTAAAATTATTAGGTTGTGATTATTTTTATTTTTTAGGAACAGATGGAGAGACATCCTATCTGTTCTGTACACATGAGGATTGGATCGATTTTTATTATGATGAAGGATTTATCTTACATGAGGCTTTGTTTCTTAACCCACTAATTGAGCAGATCACGGCATTTGAGACGGGCCGCTGCTATCATGATCGCCATTGAAATATTACTCAAGTGGGTCCGCTATGCCCAACAAATATCCAGAGAAAAAAGGTTGGAAGGTTCCCAAACAAAAGTACAAAGTGACGAACTGGTCAGAATACAATGAGTCCTTACGTCAACGAGGTGA
>CAXNER010000236.1:0-3268 GCA_964201315.1 Legionellaceae bacterium | reverse complement strand
AGCAACGTCTCTAAATTACGCTCTTGCGAAGGCGTTAATTCATGGTTTACCAAAACCAACTCAATATCATGGGCCAAAACTTGCTCACGAATTTCCTCGGCCTTGCCCAAGCCTACGTAATATTTAGCATCTGGCTTGACGCGGGTGCCTTGCACACAGCCCAATACCAGCGCATTAGCCGACATTGCTAACTCTTTAAATTCAGCCAGAGCGATTTCTGCTTCAATACTTTGAGGTGCTATCTGTACAATAATAGCACGCTCTCCCATTTGCGGACGGTCAAACAAGATGATATTCCTTTAACGATACAATAGTCGCCAGTCTGCCACAGTTTTACCCTACTCACCAGGGGGTAAGCTCACCATTCGTGCAGGCACCACGGTAGAAACTGCATTTTTATAGACCATTTGAGTTACTGCGCTTTTCAACATGATTACATGCTCGTCAAAATCATCAATGATGCCATGTAATTTAATACCATTAATCAGAAACACTGACACAGTCACCTGCTCCTTGTGTAACTCTTTAAGGAACAAATCCTGCAATTGATGTTTGTCAGACATTGCCTACTCCTTATAATTTTTATTATTCCGGCAACAACGCCTAACCCTGTAGTCGACCATACAAATTATAACTTTAGCTACATTACTATTTTAGGCGGGGTTTATGGAAAGCCAGGTGCTTTCGTCACTATTAAATTTTATGGCAACCTTCATCCAGAGCATTCTCGTAAGGCTTTGAGAGATCTCTTGCACTGGATTAAGATGCTGACGTAATGACACAGACCGTAAAAAAGTTATACTAACGGCTCAAGGATGACAGGGAATGTCTGACTGGATGTCGATAAAAGGAAATTAGAGCAAGGAATAGGTTTTGCCGCACGGATGCGGCGCTTTCTTTATTAACCCTGCAATAACGGGTATTAAATATCAATGTTCTCTGCTTCAAGCGCATTGGTTTCAATAAACTCCCGTCTTGGTTCTACTTGATCACCCATAAGCGTGGTAAATATTTCATCGGCAGCCACTGCATCCTCTATCTTGACTTGCAACATACGACGCACTTCAGGATCCATCGTTGTTTCCCATAGTTGCTCAGGATTCATTTCCCCCAGACCTTTATAGCGTTGTATCGTTTGTCCGCGTTTCGCTTCTTCCATCAACCAGGTCAGGGCTTGTTCAAAGTTTTCAACTGCGAGAGATTTTTCACCGCGTTTAATGAGGGCTCCCTCTTCAACCAAATTATGAAGTTTCCCACCTAAATTGGCCATTTCTTTATAATCTTTTGATAAAAAGAGCTCTGCATTTAACAAAATATGATTATCCATACCATGCTGTGTGATCGTCACGCGAGGTATATATTGTCCCTTCTCTTCGTTGAAATACACATCAACAGCAAATTTTTGTATTTTACTTTCCAATTGCTGCAAGCTTAAATGCAGTTGACCAGCCCAATCACCAATAGTCGTTTGTTGAGCAAAATCTGCAAGTACCAGCACTGGTAAATAAGACATACGTTTGATAATGCCTGCGTGGTATCGACGAGCATGACGCTTAACTATCTTCTCAACACGGCGGAACTGATGGACAAGCTCACCTAACGCTGTTGAAATAATGGCTGGCGCATCCTTAGCAGGGTAGAAGGCCGCGCCATCCAAGGCGCTTTGCGTTAAATGGTCATACAAAGCATCATCGTCTTTAACATATTGTTCTTGCTTGCCTTGCTTTACTTTGTACAAAGGGGGCTGTGCGATATAAATGTAGCCCCGCTCAATCAATTCTGGTGTTTGTCGGTAAAAGAAGGTCAATAACAAGGTACGAATATGTGAACCATCGACGTCCGCATCGGTCATGATAATAATGCGATGGTAACGGACCTTATCTGGATTGTATTCATCAGGCCCAATACCACAACCAAGAGCCGTGATAAGCGTGGCCACTTCTTGTGAGGCTAGCATTTTATCAAAGCGAGCTTTTTCCACATTAAGGATTTTACCTTTCAACGGTAAAATAGCTTGCGATTTACGATCACGCCCTTGCTTCGCCGAGCCACCCGCGGAATCTCCCTCTACCAGATAAAGCTCAGAAAGCGCCGGGTCTTTTTCCTGACAATCCGCTAGTTTTCCAGGCAAGCCCGCAATGTCTAGGGCGCCCTTACGGCGGGTCATATCGCGCGCACGTCTTGCAGCCTCTCTAGCGCGTGCTGCATCAAGCATTTTCCCTACAATAGCCTTGGCTACTGAAGGATTTTCCAGTAGGAAATCATTTAGCTTTTCAGCAACCAATGATTCAACAGCCGCTTTCACTTCAGAAGAGACTAACTTGTCTTTAGTCTGCGATGAAAACTTAGGGTCGGATACTTTAACCGATAATACAGCGGTTAACCCTTCGCGGGCGTCGTCACCGATAGTTGCTATTTTAGCTTTTTTAGCATATCCCTCATTTTCAATGTAATTATTCAATGTGCGAGTAAGAGCCGAACGAAAACCAGCAAGATGCGTGCCCCCGTCTCGTTGAGGAATATTATTGGTAAAGCAATAAAGATTTTCCTGATATGAGTCATTCCACTGCATGGACAGCTCGACCACAATTTTGTCTTTTTCTGCAAGCATAGAAAATACGACTGGAGTAATTGGTGTTTTATTACGGTTTAAATGCTCGACAAAGGCCTTTATCCCGCCTTCATAACGAAAGGTGTCTTGTTTATCAGTGCGCTCATCTAGTAAATGAATGCAAACGCCCGAATTAAGAAACGACAACTCACGTAACCGCTTCGCCAAAATGTCATAATGAAACTCAATGTTAGTAAAGGTATTCGCACTTGGTTTAAACCAAATTTGTGTACCAGTCGCTTCTGCATCGCCAGTGATAGCGATAGGCGCATCTGGGACTCCGTGCCGATAATGTTGCTCGTGTACCTTGCCATGTCGATGAACAACTAAATGCAACTCCTCGGACAACGCATTAACAACAGACACACCAACCCCGTGAAGCCCACCAGACACTTTATAAGAATTATCATCAAATTTGCCACCTGCATGAAGAATGGTCATGATCACTTCAGCAGCCGAGCGCCCCTCTTCCTTATGAATATCAACGGGTATTCCGCGGCCATCATCTTTTACAGTGACCGATTCATCAGCATGAATAATGACATTTATTGCATGGCAGTGACCCGCAAGGGCTTCGTCGATGGAATTATCTACTACCTCAAACACCATGTGGTGCAAGCCGGTACCATCATCTGTATCGCCAATATACATACCAGG
>CAXNER010000235.1:0-3273 GCA_964201315.1 Legionellaceae bacterium | reverse complement strand
TCAGGCATTATAATCTGGATGCCATTATCTCTGCATGATACCGATTAAACTCAAAACAAGGCACTCAATTCATGATTTGGGCCAATAAAGTGCTCAAAGAGTATTTGTTAAAAGGGTATGCTTTAAATGAATCTCGATTGATACAGCAGAAAGAACAAATCAATAAATTAAAAGAAACAGTGGTACTATTTCAAAAAACACAGCAAGAGGCGCTGGGATATTCCGAAGCAAGCGGCCTTTTATCGGTGTTAACGAACTACACACATAGCTTTGCCTTATTAAATCAGTACGATACGGGGAATTTTCCAAAAGGCGGATTAAATGAACAGGTGATCGAAGTTATTAACCCTCGAGAAGCCATTCAGGCCATTGGCAGCTTGAGAGAAAGGCTTGCGGCTCAAAAAGAGGCGACTGCTTTATTTGGCAACGCCAAGGATAATAGCTTCATTGGAATTTTAGGTTCTATTGTCCAAAGTTTTGATGGTAACTATCTGTACCCAAGCATTGAAGAACAAGCAGCTCACCTGCTCTATTTTATTGTAAAAAATCATCCTTTTATCGATGGAAACAAACGAATAGGTGCTTTCATGTTTATTTGGTTCCTGCAACGGAATAAACATCATTTGAAAAAAAATGGTGAGCCAAAAATTAATGATAATGCATTGGTTGCTACTACATTGCTCGTGGCACAGAGTGAACCTTGTCAAAAAGAAATTATAATCGATTTGATCATAAATTTGATCAGAGAGGAACAGGACTCTTAATGAGATACGTTGGGGAAATAGCTGAGGAGGTTGATTGTTCGCAAAGTGTGCCACAGCTAAAAATAGTAATTTGCTTCTCGAAATCCCGGATTCAACAAGCTACTTATTTATTTATTTATTGTGAGCAAAAAAAAACATATTTACAGTTCGCAACAACGCTGCATATAATGGTTATATCATTTATCCAAACGGGTTACCCACTTTCCCCTGATACGGCTAATGATGGTGTGAACAAGATATGCTTTTGATCGTAATTTGTACCCCGTTGATAATTACCTAACAAATAAGGACATTAAAATGAATTTAAATTTAACAAAAATATCTGCATTGGCACTTTTATTGGGCTCCGGTTCAGCAATAGCTGGATCTATGGGAGCCGTTGCAACTGAACCTGCTTACAATTTTTTTATTGGTGGTACTGCAGGTATAGGTATGTTGCAAGGTCAATACTCAAGTGAAAACCCCTCCAATGCTGATACTCATTATGCACGTATAGGAAATAATACTTTTCTGGGTGGAGGACTTTTCGGTATCCAAACAGTTCGCGCCAATGATTTGTATCTGGCATTGGTCGGTAATGCCTTGTATAATAGCCAAAATGCAACTGAGCGCTCAAGTACCGTAATTGTCGCTGGTGCCGCTGTAGCAAACCATATTGCAACGGTTAAAAATGATTTTCAGTATGGTGCAAATGTTCGACTTGGTAAAAAATTGGGTATTGCCACACCATACGTGCTCGGTGGTGTCGAAGCTGGAAGCTGGGAGATGGTTTTGGGGAACAACAACACTGTTTCAAATCGAGGAATAGCGCCCGGTTCTCATAATGGGTATTCTAAAACATTGGTCGGTCCTCAGGCGGGCGTAGGGGTATCTTTAGCACTCAATGATAATTGGAGTGCTGGAATGGAATATGCGCACACTTGGTTTGGGAACGTCAATGTTACTCTCGTGGACTCAGTCACTAATTTTTCATGGAATCATCAAACAAAAGTACAACAAGATCAAGTTTTGTTTTCTCTGAATTATGCATTTAATGCTTGATTATATACCAGATCTGCACGATATCATTGTGCAGATCTGATTAACTATACCACTTTATCCTGCAGTGGCCCTCGGCGAACACCTCTTGGTTGGACCTCTTCCGTAAACCAAGCTCTTGAAAGTCGATCATTTTTAATGATTTTAACGACAAGGTTAATTGTTCGCATAATATGCCACCGGATAAAATGGTAATTTGCTTCATGAAACCCCAAGACTGGCTTTTTAAAACCCAACGCGGGGAACGCTTCCACCCCGATGTCCTGCAAAAATGGTTTCGTAAACAATATGACAAAGCTGGCCTCATCGGCGCAAGCTCCCACTCAGGCCGTCGAACCTTTATCACACGCCTTATTGAGCAAGGCGCTGACATTAAAGCTGTGTCGCGCTTGGCCGGGCACGAAAATATTGCAACCACATCTGAATATGTCGAAGATAACCCCTGCCGATTAAAACGAATCGCAAGCCTAGCGATTTTTTAATAGGAAACCATAAGGCTTATCACTCATCTTCATCCTCATCGCTATCATAATCAGGAGACACCAACACCAAATCTTGTGTTTGCAATGCTGTGAACAACTCGGATGTATTCTCGGTCATTTCTTTTGGATATTTTTTAAATAACTCCTCTCTAATATTAATCAGGCCATCTGGATCGGTACTCATAATGTGATGAAGTTCTTGAATGATTTTGCAACCCGTCAACAATACTTGCCGCTCATCCTCAGTAGTTTTAAAATGTTGACGAATGTATTTGGAAAGCATATCTTCATCCGGAAAATCAAGCAATCGGCTATAATAATCCTCGCTGATAAAACCATCTAACCAATCCTGCATATAATCGTCGGCCTTATCATCTCTTGTACTTTGCTTTTTATAGCGCTTTAATTTTTTCATGTATTGTTCACGAATAGCCGTGCCAATCTTAACCAACTCAGCAAACAATACTTGGGTCGCATACACATTGTTTACCTGTCCAACAAAAATAAGGCCATCTTCATTCGTCGCCCTATTAATGACGTAAATAGGCCTCGTGCCCATGTAAGCCGCCACATACTTTGAAAGATCAGATGGAAATTGAAAATAGGTATCTAAATCCATGATTATTTTAGCACTGTGCATTATCTCGCTCTGTTCCTCAATATAATCGGCTATCAAGTTTTGGCTGGACAATTCCATCCTAAAACTTGTAATACAACGACTGATCTGAAAAGGAAAGGCTCCGGGATAAAGCGGTGACAATCGGTGTTGTGCAATGGCATCGATTTCACTCTGAATAGTGGTCATAAACAGCGATTTTTCCAAGTGGATTAAATGAAGGCGATGCAAACGGCCATTTTAACACAAACCAAGGTGCTTGGGTTGCTCACAGCAAAAGTGATTGTATTTGAATGCATATGCTCATTATGTTAGCATATTAAAAGTTATACATGAGCAATTTTGCTCTCCAACCTTAAAAATGGCGGCAGGA
>CAXNER010000234.1:0-3274 GCA_964201315.1 Legionellaceae bacterium | reverse complement strand
AATGTGCTGAATCTTCGCGTGTTTTTGATGATTTTTTACTGAAACCGTATCACCCATACGGTGAAGTAAAAAATCATCAAAAACACGCGAAGATTCAGTGCAGTAGGCACTCGTAGTAGATTCAACTGCTTTTTCTAGGTTCAACGGACTTGCCCCCCTTATCTTTTGTACCTAAAAAATATATATAAGTGAGAGATTGATTTTAGAGGGTTTTTTCAGTGTAGAATTTGTAAGAATGTAAGCCATAAGCTTGTAATCCTTTGTAAAATAATGAAAACCAAACCCTTCGGTTGTAGCCAAAATAGACTTATTTAGAGCACCGGCTATCAGACCTGCGCTCAATCCCATAGAGCCACTTTATTGTAGGATTACCCTAATTGATAGGTATTCTAGAATAAGAACTCCAGCCATGGCTTTTCAAAAACTTGCGGGGCACCTGCGAAATCTACTCGCCCGATTAAGGGGTTTTGATGTTATACGGGAGCGGTCAGGATACGTGTGCAAATGGGTCACTTCACTTTTAAAACGGCCTATAACCCTTTGCCAATATAGGCTATAGCCATTTACTATAGAATTTATTCCTCGGCTTCTTCAGCTCGCTCGCTTCGTGCTTTAAATAAAAATTTATCCCTTGTCACATATAGGTTTGCAGGTCTTCGATCTAAATCCAATACATATTCACCGAATCGCTTGAGCTGTTCAGTCATGTAGGGACTCATATGACTAAGATCATCTTCGATGATCGTATGACCTTCTTGTATCAAAGAGTGACAAGCATCGGAAATATCAATCACATTTTGCAGCATAATGCAGTTGGCAATTAAATCATTATGTTTAATGGCTTTTTCCATTTCATCAGGATCATTCGATGCGACCAAATATTTTGATCCAAATCTAATCCAGTCTTCTAATGTGTGGTATGACTCCACTTTATTGGTCGTCGCTGTAATAGTTTGTCTTAACTCTTTCTTTGACACGTAATCAAGTAAAAAAGTGGTACGAATTACCTTGCCTAGCTCTTGAAAAGCCTTATACAGCCGGTTTTGGTTGTAGTATGAATTAAGCTTGGACAGTATAAACGCGGAAGACACTTTTCCTAATTTTATAGAAATAATGACTTGCATTAAATCCTGCCAATGCGTCTCTAAAAGATCCCAGTCAATTTCGGCTTCGCAAAACATTGAGTCGATGTTCTTGTATTTTGTTTTTTTATCCACTCTATACAAATTTAAATCTTTCCAATTGCGAATTCGTGGCATTAACTAATGCCGAGTAGGTAGGCAAAAGCGAAGACTGGTAAGGACTGGCCTTGCGTATCTGAATGAACAATATTTGGTTGTACTTCGGATGCATTTTCGAGTAAGCCATCGATAATATGTATGGCCTCCCACACCCCGCATTGAATGAATGTTGAAAATAACGCGATGTAATTATCAGCTATATGGCGGTAAGCTATGCCGCCTTTCCTTCCATAACGAATATGTTGCTCTGCAACCATGTTGTCATCATGGATATCTTCGAGTGTTCCATCAACCGCCACACGTTGGCCCGTACCCCATGCGCGTAGTAAAGGGAACTCATTTAAACAATTAATGATTCTTGTGATCGCCTTTGTTAATGAGCGCACCGTAAAATGCTTTTTGTTGATTCTTGATATGGTACGTGGTTCGATTTCAAATCTGACGTGCTTGGCTGTTTGGGTTGGCCCCAAACTTGTTCCATAGCAAAAATTAGTTAAAATGTATTTTTCAATGGCGTTATCTAACTTTCCCTCTGTGCCGGAAATTGGGCCAAATTCATCTGCCCAACCAGTATGATGATGACCATTCGTCAATATATCCAACAGGCTTCTTTCAGGTAGGCGTTCACGAATTAAATTCTCAATTTTTTCAGCATGATCACTTTTCAATTTTGGCTCGTATTTTTTTAGAACAGGCCGGCCTTCCTCATTAATAACAAAATCGGGGATGTTAAAATAATTCCGATCAACATATAGGGCTTTATCTGTCAGTGTTTCTTTGAGATGCCCCATCATATCTTTCGCATTATTGGCAATACCAACCTCATCACAGAACATATCTAAATGTTCTTGGCATTCATCCCAAGGTAAAAGTTCAACACGGTAATCCGCATAGTCTCTAGCACCTTTAACATACAAATCTCCAGAGTTGAGCCCCTTAGATACGTATTCAAAAACACAGCTTTCTATGGCTCTACGATTGATTTTAGTCTTATCCAGCCCACCCATAATCTGTTTTATCCAGAACGTAGTGGTAAATGATAAATCAATATCATCGGTTATAAATTCAGAGCGTCGAGTCTCGTGATCTAATAAGTATTGCATGGCAACAATGAGCTTATCATCTTGAGTTGGGCTATTGAGCTGCAGTGCTTTCACAATTTTAAAGAGCAATGATCGTCGTTTCTGGATCATATCAGTTAGGTATATTCTATACTCATTCCCATGACTGGCCAAGATGTCATCGCATTTATTAGTAAGCTGTGAGAAGCCCCCTCCATCCTCAATTTTTTTATGAAACGCGTTTGCAAACTCACCATGTTCCTTGATGGACTGTCCATCGTTCATTATTTTTTTAAATAATTCAACGACACTGCAAGTATCTTCTTTACTGTGACTCAATTTATTCTCAAGCTCTGTTTTAGATTGTTTGTGAGCAATTGATATTAGTCGGCGGAACATAATGGCCAGCGCATCTTTAGCGTTGGCCTGAGATCGATAAATTAATGAAGCGATTAATGTGCATCGTTTCGCTTCACTAAAATCAGTTAACTCATCAGCGCTGAGTTGATTAGCTTCTTCGGCAAACTGCTCAATTTTCACTTTGGCAATCCCATCCAGACAGTTCATAACATTTCCAAAGGACATTAGCCATTGAAAATGATCTAAAAACTCATGGAATTTCTTTATCGTCGGGCGTCTTGGTGATTTTTTTAATGCGTTAAATAGCGTACGCTGCGTACCCTCTTGTAATTTTAGCAAGTTATTGAACACTTCGGCCTGCTTAGAGGCCATTATTTTTTTCATGGTTTCAATAAATATTTTATTATTAACTCCATGGCGTGTGTGTCGGACAAGACGACTTAACCTGTAAAAACTAGGCAACTCATAGCTGGCGTGCACCAATTTTTCAATAACAGCGTTGATAATGTCTGGGATATTATTCATCGAGTGGGAAGTATCATAAGCGTATTTGATTGCCAGCTTCATGCCATGATGAATTTTACTGCCATCAGTCTCATCGTACCCCCAGCG
>CAXNER010000233.1:0-3274 GCA_964201315.1 Legionellaceae bacterium | reverse complement strand
TGGTCGTACCATTGGAGCAATAGTTGGCTAAATTCATGACTTAAAGGGGCTGTGGTCATTCTGAATGGTCAGAAAGCAGGCTTGCAGGGGCTGTGAGCAAGGTCTCTATCTGTTGTTGAATCACCTTCACCGGTTTTTCGAGGGTCTTTTTTAACAAGTACCTAGAAATAATTGGGTTTATTACTTGAGTGTCAGGCATTAGTAGTGGGTTCATGCATGTTCCGCTTATCTTGAGAGGGAAGCTACCGCCCAGTAACTGTTGAATTTTATCGACCATGTTGTCAGTAGTGATTAATTTTGCTGAAAAATTGCCGATAAGCGAGTTGTCATTTAAGTCCACCTGCCCACTGCCTTTTAATTGTAATTTGTCGGTTTGCAGTAGCATAGCATCATTGATTAATTTTCCATCAATCAATCGGTACTGTAGGCTCAGAAGTTGAAATGTGGTGTTATCGTCTTGATGGATGGTCGGCGTGAATTGCGCGGGTTGCAATAACCTATTCACGTCAATGGTTTTCTCGTTGAGTAGGGTATGAATTTTGGTAGTGGTTTCATTCACCAGCTTATTGATATCGATAAAATATAAAATACCATCTTTCACCGTTACGTTACCGCTACCTCGGGTATTATTTTTCCAATTGTTGCTTTGTATAAGGGTTGTTGTATGCATTGATAAATCTAGATTGCCCTTTAGAAGATTACTACCGAAGAGATCTTTAACCACTTGGTTAGCATCAAGGTTTGTGGCGGTCTGGTTAATGGTTAATTTTTGCGATGTAATTTGATAACTTAAATCACCGGTAGATTCGCCATTATAAAGAGAGAGATTTAATGGGTGAAGACTAATCAGCCCCTTTCTAGTTATTGTCGTTGCACTTAATTTTGCAATTTTAAATTGGTTGAAGCGGACATTTTGTAATAAAAGTTGCCCATCGACGGCCGCATGTTGGAGTGCGAGGAGTGGCATGCTTACTATCGAGGGGTCCAGACCTATTTGGCCGGTATAATTAAGGGAGGCTTTAGCCGTAGTATTGACCATAGACGCAGCAATAGTTGTTTTAATTTGCAAAGAAAAAAAATCTTTTTTTAAATTAAATTGGCTTGCGCCTATCTGTAGATTGGTTAGCGTAATTTTATTTTGCGGCTGTTGAATAACAATTTTCCCATGCGTTAATAAAAATCGATCAATTGCGAAATGCAACGGTAATTGACTTGCCACCGTTTTTTTAACAGTTGTAGTTTGTTTAGGATCTTTGTGTATCTCGAGATTTGTCTTGGCTTCCGGACCAATGTTAAGGTTCAGGCCATCAATCTTAAGGTCAGTAAAAACCAGCTTGCCTCGAAGCAGGGGCGTTATCTGTAAATTCAGCAGTAAATTATCGATATACACAGAATATTGGGCATGATCGTCTTCATCGCCGACATGGATTTGAGTGATTTTTACGCCGGGCCGTGGAAACAACTGCCATGTTATGTCTCCATCAATGTGGCTTTTTTGAGCGGTAAGTCTGCCCAGCTGTTTGTTAATTAAATTATTTACAACGGTTGGCTTTACGGTTTTAGTTAATACCCAAACGGCCACGCCGGAAAATATAAAAATAATAATTAAAGCCAGGAGCGTTTTTTTGATTAGTTTCATATGTGTAGAATAAAGAGTCAGAATGATGAGGATATAGATTTATTTGGCATAAATCAATCCATTAAGTCAGGCTAAATTTTTCGGCGAAAAAATGATTGATTTGAATTTATCCTTTAGCTAGGCAATTTTTAACCAGAAACTAAACACAAGTAGTTAACGTCAATGCCATCTGTTTAAACCAAATAGAAACGTTACTAGTGCTGCATAATTCATCAAATTAACTTGACGAGTACCCCATAAACCGTTTAAACTGATCATAATTTGTACGCTGTGGCATATTCTGATCATAGATGGATTTGTTAGCGAGACTGTTTTGTTGCTATGGACGGTAAGTAGAACCCAATGGACTGATTTTCTATTGAGGTAACTCATGGCTAAAATAGATTTAGGCGATATATACACAGAATTGCAACTTTTAAATGACGATTTATTGGTAGATGAGGACGCGCCAAAAGCGCCATTGCCAAAAGATCCAAATTATTTTTTGTTTATGCAAGGCACCGATACGGTTTTTGTAAAAGAACCCACTCGGAATTTGCCCAAACTCCACAAAGACAGAAGAACCTATAAACGTGGTGAAACTTACAGTCTTGCCGCGCGAGTCATTGCACACATGAAAGGGGATGAACTTGTTGTTGATGCAACAGGTAACCCGCATTCGCTTAGATCGTCATCCATTGACATGATAAATGGTCCTACAACCCTTGGAAAAGAGGTTGGAGACAGAATTGCTCGAGCAGTACATCTCGCGTTACTCGCTGTTGCTAGTGGTAAGACAACCATGCAACTTACCGGGTTTAGTCGCGGCGCTGCTGAATCTATTTTGGTTATGCATGAATTAGAACGCATCAAAGAAGGGTTGTTAAAATACCCTGAAAAATCACTGTTTGACATTATGTGTGACTCACCTTGCCCCTTTACAAAAGCGGCAGTTAGGGAGCTCTTTTCAGAAACGAAGCTCCCTAACCAACAACCGCTTCGAGAGGAGCTATCTACACGGTTGGGTGCTCTTGAAATAAACGCCTTTTTAATCGACCCAGTCCCGGGAGAGGGGCCGATGGGTTTCGGCGCATGGTTTGATCCTCGTTTTAGCAAACCGCTACCGTGCAAACGTGTTGAGTTATTGTTGTGCCGTGATGAACGAACTTCGTATTTTATTCCCGTTGTTCCTCAAGGCGTGCAACCTATCGTTGTTTCAGGGCATCATGGTAGTGCAGGTGGAAATCTCTACGACCAACAATTAAAAAAACCATGGAAAACAACACCTGAAAAAAAATCATCAAAAGGTCGTACGACGACGGTTCAAGATTTGGCGTTGTGTAAATTATTTCATTTTTGGCGTGAAGCAGGAATTCCTCTTGGCGAAGCGCTTGGTGATAACGCTCTTGGTCATGAAGATTTAACCGGTGTACTGGATGTTTATCTTAAAGCTGAAAATAAACAAGCGGTATTGCTTAAGCATTATAATGCTATGCACGAGAATGATGAGATATTTCGGCAGTTTGCGGAAGGAAGTTATGCTTATTTGGGGCGAGTAACTAGTAACGATAAAAAGCATCGACTTATCCATTTTAGAGAACAACAGAATATCAGTATGGCTGTTCTCGAATCTTCATCTCAGAATCATTTTGTTAA
>CAXNER010000232.1:0-3277 GCA_964201315.1 Legionellaceae bacterium | reverse complement strand
TGTGTTGTGGTCGTCGTACTTCAATACAAACACTCATCGATGGTAAACAGCTCTGGAAGGAAAAATTTTTAAACGAAATTTGACCTGAAAGACACTTTTAAAAAACCGAAGACTGTCAGAGCAAGTTTGAGCCACTGCATGTCATACCACGCTAAGGTTTCTGTGAGCCGTAATTTTTTATAGTATCTACCTGCATACACTAACGTGGGTCTGCTCATCGATAGGATAAGGAATATAAATGAAAAGGAAAGATGTTTTACCCGCGTTATTAACAAGCTTTTTAGCTGGCACTGTATTTGCTGGTGGTATGGGACCGGTAATCCAATCTACTAATTGGAGCTGGGTGAGCACGCTAAGTGTGGGACCGGTTTGAGAGCAAGCAGGTAAAACCCAATCTTTTTATCTGACGCCCGAAATAGAAAAGACTTATGCGGCACATAAATCAACTAATACCCTAGCTAACGGAGAGTTTTTTGTAGGGATTCAAAAAATACTGTTGAAATCCATCCAAGCACAATTAGGATTGGCCGTCCTGGCGACGAGCGAGGCCTCTCTTTCTGGTCTGATCTTGGATGATGAAATCCCACAGTTTGCTAATCATAGTTATAGCTACAAAATACAACATAGCCATGTTGCGGTGAAGAGCAAAATGCTTATGGATAAAGGATATTGGCTCACGCCATGGATAAGCGGCAGTCTGGGTGTTGGTTTTAACTCGGCCCATGCCTTTCAAAATACCCCGCTTATTTATGAGGCCATCGTTAACCCCAACTTTGCATCGAACACCCAAATCGTTTTCACCTATACAGTAGGTGCCGGCTTACAAAAAGCGCTAAATAAACATTGGCAGGTGGCAGTGGGTTATGAATTTGCTGATTGGGGTCAAAGCAAGCTTGGACGCGCTGCAGAACAGACGTTAAATAACGGTTTAGAGCTTGATCATCTCTATACAAATGGTATTTTATTTAACCTCACTTACTGCTCATAAGGACATGAAAATGAAATTGACGCCATTGATACGCATTTTCAGCGTGAGTTTAAGTTTGTTTTTTGTTATCTCAACAGCTTGCGCGGCTTTCCCATTATGGACTTTCGCGCCAAATATAAACTATCCACCACATATTTCAATTAATCCAAGCCAAACAGCGACAGTAGTGTATACCGTTCAAAATCAATCTTATAAAGCTAAATCGTTGGTCATGAAGTCTATACCGGGGATTGTACAATTATTTCCCTGTCAACTTACACCTATCGGTCAGCCAGGTAGTAGCTGCTTCTTAATACTTGCAGTCACTGGTAATGCGCTATCAACTGAGGGCGTACATAAAGGACCGATTCTTTGCCAGTCTAATTCGAATGGAACTCCAAATTCTAACCAGTGTTACCGACCAAGTGCCGCTGATAGTTTGAATGTTACTTTAACCAAACCCTCTGTTGGAGTAACAATTTCTGTTAATCCATTTATTTTTCTGATGGCAAAAAACTCAAGAGCAACTGTAACAGTCACTAATAACGCAAGCTCTTCGGCTTCGGCGAATAATGTGACAGCGACTATTCCTGGCGGCAGCGGTATTATTGTTCAAAGCACAACCTGTGGAAACAGCCTTGCGGTTGGCGCAAAATGTACAATTGTATTTGCCTCGACTTTCAAGGTTGGGCCAACCATCATTCCAGTTAAAGGTGATAATACAAATACAGCCAATGTATATGCTGCAGTTACAGATAACCCATTGATTAGCATTACCTCACCTGCTCAACAAAACCGAGTCGTCACTACTGGGGGTGCTGCGCTGGATTTGGGAGTAACTAATGATACAGACAGCATTTTCAATGCCCTTAACATTACGGTTAGTGATAAAACTTCCTGTCCAAACTTGTCAGTAGACAATTCTGCGTGTAGTAGCGTACCGCCAGGAGATGACTGTCACTTGTTGTTAACCACAACCACGCCATATGCGCCTTGTACTATTACTATCAGTGGCAGCAATACAGGCAATAGTCCAACGACATTGGTTGCTTTTTCACATCTAGGTGGGTTGGTGTTTCAAAACAGTGGGGTAAATGGTAAAGTGGTCATTGATAAGACATCTGAGTTTACTAGCGAATGGACTTACCCAGCCAATACTGGCATCCCTGGTGCATCAAGCGATAATGATGGGGTTGGCAATACCAATGCCATTGTCGTTAATTCAGCTTGCACAAACCGAACGAGTAAGTGTGCTGCTTATCGCTGCAGAGCTATTAGCGCAGATTGGTATTTACCTGCAAAAAATGAGCTTCAAGCCGTAATTTTCGCTCTGTGCCCTGGGTCAGCTTATCCTTGTGCTTTCGGTGAATTCCTTTCCACATTTTACTGGACTTCTACGCAATGGTTTGCAGATGCTTATGCGTATAGTGTAGATGTTCCAGATGGTAATTACTTACCTGGAGATAAGGGGAGATCTGAATCGGTTCGTTGTATTCGGGATTTTTAAATGGATTGGGTCAATAAGTATCAATGCCTTTGTTAACTGGACTTTAATCATTATTATAACAAATGGCTAAAGACCAGAAGACATGGCATATAGGTACTGAGTATAATTTAGTTTGAAACCCGATTTAGTTTTAAGCGACCAGAGAGTTAAGTTTTATAGTGTAAAAATGAGTAATTCTAATGAATTTTAATATTTCTACTATCACTGAAACGCACATTGATGATTTTTGGTCTGCTGTTGATAGTGTTGCTCGTGAGCGTAAGTACCTGGCTTTTTTGGAAGGCCCTCCTGTTGATTCAACACGTGATTTTGTATTAGGAAACATTCGTGGTAACTGGCCCCATCTAGTAGCAACCAATGAGGAAGGAAAAATTATTGGGTGGTGCGATATTAGTGCCCTTGATAGACCTGTATTTGCTCATATTGGTTCTTTAGGAATAGGCATATTAGCACCTTACCGAGGCCAGGGTCTTGGTAAGGCATTGATTGCGGCAGCACTTCAAAAGGCTAAACTAAAAGGGCTAACGCGCATAGAGCTCACAGTACGTGAAAACAATAAACCAGCGATTGCATTGTATGAAAAATTTGGTTTTGTAACTGAGGGCGTTCATAAAAACGGCGTTTGCATTGATGGAAACTATGAGAACCATCTTTTTATGGCTTTGCTTTATTGTGCAGATTAGAATTTAGTTTCGCCCTTGCTCAGTTTTTTCTGACTAGAACAAGGGCAATGGTTGTTTATTTTAACAGAACTATACTATGGGCTACCTATACTCTTAGTAGGCGCGTCCGGTAAATCAGCT
>CAXNER010000231.1:0-3289 GCA_964201315.1 Legionellaceae bacterium | reverse complement strand
GATTTAAAGGACGAGATGCCGCTTGTAATGCCAAGTTATCACACCATTGCCTTAGACGTACTCAGCAGCGTTGATAAGGTACATGCGGATGGCAGCTTAAAAAAATTTATTAGCCAAGATCTCGATAATTACGTCATTAAAGAGCAAAGCGTCGTCGATGGACTCAAACATTTTATTCGCCATGGTAAGAAAATATTTATTCTTACTAACTCAGAATATTATTACACCAAGCTGCTTTTAGAGTACGCCATTAACCCCTTTTTAAACCCAGGCGAGGATTGGCAGGATTTATTTGAATACACCATCACCTTGGCTAATAAACCCCGATTTTTCTACGATAACTTGCGGTTTTTAACCATCGACCCGGACAGTGGCAGTATGTCTAACATCCTAGGAAGCATTACCCCTGGTATCTATCAAGGAGGCAGTGCCACTAAGTTCACGGATGATCTTGCCCTCAATGGTGATGAGATTTTATACATTGGCGATCATATTTATGGCGATATTCTTCGATTAAAAAAAGACTGTAACTGGCGAACAGCACTAGTAGTTGAAGAACTCGGCGATGAGATTGCCGCACAGAAAAGAGCGCTTCCAATAGAAAAAGAAATTGCGGCGGGAATTGCTATTAAAAAAACGCTGGAACAAACCTATATTAAAATCCACACCCAGCGTATCGACGAAGAGACAGCCATGTATGACGCTCAATTAAATGAGTTGCAAACCCAAATTTTCGCTATCGATCATAAAATTTCAGCATTATTGGTCGATCAACACACTTTTTATAATCCAAAATGGGAACGCGTTTTTCGTGCAGGCGCCGAAGAAAGTTACTTTGCCTATCAAGTGGATCGCTACGCTTGTATCTATATGGAAAAGATATCAGACCTATTTGAACACTCTCCCCTCACCTATTTTCGAGCTAACCGACGGCTACTCGCCCATGATATAGAGGACTGATATAGGTCGAGACGGCGGCCCCCTCAGCTCGAACAAATTCTGGGTATAAAATAATGGCAACGGAGCGTAGCCCGTATAGAGCCGGGCCATAAATACGGGCTACGCTTGAAACACGCCCTAAAAGCTTAGCTTAACCGTTGTGTTAGATTTTCATCGTCTGGATTCTGTTCTAACCCACGTCTCACAGAATCTGGCACTTTATCACTATCAAACAATGCAAACATTGCGTGACGGTTAACGCCGGGAGACACTGGGCGCGCCTCTTCAGCATATTGAAGAAGCGCTGTTTCTACACGTTTTATTTCGGCTCTAAGGGATAGAACTTCTTTACTTAACGTCTCTTTTGACAAAAATAACGTAAGCTTTCCACCCTTGGGTAGCGTATCCAGATCAACCGCTGCTATGTTGTCCGTGTAACCACGTAAAAGTTCCTCCCAATCCATTCCCCATCCGGCAATGAATGCCTTATGGGATACTGTAAAACAAACGTACCGCGGCTCAACAGCATGTTCTGGGGCTCTGTCTTGCTTTTTATCAACCAATACTACTAACGTGACAGACTCAGCACCCAGATCCATGAGTAGGTCTATAAGTTTTTTAGCAGTCTTTCCCGTGTCACACACATCATCTACCAAAACGACATGCCTCAACGTTACGGGAACTTTAAGGAGAGTATTAACGGATAATTCTCCAGACGTAATCCCACTGTAACTACTTGCTTGTAATGCATCATATTGACAAGCATAGCCTCGCTCTTTCAATCTATCGTACAACTCTTTTAAAAAAGGTAACGCTCCATTTAGCACACCCAACAGAACGGGATAATCGATTGAATCATCAGCCATTAGCTCATCAGCTAACACCGAAATACGCTGCAAAATATTTGCCTTCGTTAATGGAGCCTTCGTATTGATGTCGAAAACCGGTTTAAATCCATCTATTATCTTTTTTTCAATACCTGGCTCTAGCTTAATAAGGGCCTTTAATTTTTGTGAAGTAATTTTTTCTGATTTTTTTAATGCCTCTAATTCTAATAATAGCGCGGCTCTAGTCATCTCTCATCCCTTGATCATTAAATAGATTTGTAGGGTAAAAATTTTCTGTGATATGCCTCTAAATTGCAAGGGATTTCATAAACACTATTAGGAGCTATTGACGTTTCACAAAAGCAACCAAATGTATCCGCATGCCATAGCCAGCATTGTGGCGTAATTTCTTTTCAATTTGTCATGCCTTGTTGCAATAGCATAAAAATGCTTAAGTCGCGCTAACACATTTCTTCAGGATTTAAGTATTCATTTCAATACAACTTTGGTTTATTCTACATACAATTTATCCACTCCTGATGTGCTGATGTTATCAATATGTGTTTATTTAGGTGCAAATTCTGGTGACAAGCCACATTTCAGTGACGCAGCGATGGTCTTGGGCCATGCAATCGCCGCGGCTAAATACCGCTTGATTTATGGCGGATCAAGCCTTGGGTTAATGGGCGTTTTAGCGCACGCGGTAATGGCCGCTGGAGGGCTCGTCACGGGCATCATTCCCAAACAACTCATTGTTAAAGAAAAACCATTAAAAACCCTAGATGAACTGGTAATTACTGACTCAATGCACGAGCGGAAGCGTTTGATGGAGCAACGAGCTGATGCATTCATCGTTATGCCAGGCGGACTTGGTACCTTGGAGGAAGCATTTGACACCTGGAACGCCATCAAAATCGGGACCCTTAATAAGCCTATCGGCTTTTTAAACATCGATGGTTATTTTGATGGTTTATTTGAATTTATTAACACCAGTGTAAAGCGTGGCTTTGTGTCCGATACTCAAGCAAAAATACCTAAAATAAACGCCAATCCCCATGCATTGCTCACTGCACTGACTTTGCATGAACGGTTCATCACTTCAAGTGCCCTGGTCTAACCCATGAACATGTTTGAGCCTTATTATAAATTAATGCTGGTCACTAATCGACAAAATACCCTCCTCGCCGATTACCTGCAATTTATTGAACGCTGTGCTTATGCAGGCGTTACTGCCGTACAATTGCGTGAAAAAAATCAAACGCCAGCTTTTCTTTTGATGTTTGGTCAAGCGCTCAAAGACATTCTAGACCCACTACACATCCCCCTCATCGTTAATGATGATATTGAACTCGCTTTAAAACTAAATGCTGCTGGTGTTCATTTGGGGCAAACAGATGGCTCCCCTACCGTTGCAAGGCAATGCTTAGGGCCTGATAAAATCATCGGCGTATCGATTGACTCGGAAAATGATTTAAAAGTAGCCAATCACCTGCCTATCAATTATGTAGGCATCGGCGCTATCT
>CAXNER010000230.1:0-3296 GCA_964201315.1 Legionellaceae bacterium | reverse complement strand
TGGATTGTTGCATCCTGCCAAGACCTGTTCAGTACGCGTCCCATGGCTATTTAAATAGCGTGTAATGGTTTCTTTATCTAACCAATGGTATTTTTCACGAGCATACTGTTGGTATTCATTAAACTTCATTTTACCCAATAGTGCGCCAGGCAATGGGGTATTGTCTGTCTGTGAGTTAGGTAAATCAGGAAATACCACACGGAGTTGGTTAATTGTTTTTAAAGCGAGTTGGCGGTAGGTGGTAATCTTTCCGCTATAAACTGTTATGGCTGGCGCCCTTAGATTGGAGTAATGGTACGCGTAATCGCGACTGAGTGCAGAGGGTGTTTTGCCAGGAGTAAACAATAGAGGTCTTATCCCACTCCATGTGTTAATAATGTCTTTTGTCTGCACCCGCTTGTTGAAATAATGGTTAATTAGCGTAGATAAATAATCTATTTCACTTGCTTCAATGCAAATCTCATTAATATCACCTGTAAAAGCAACATCCGTTGTGCCAACCATGGTATAGCCATGGTAAGGAATGGCAAACACAATGCGCTTGTCATCATGTTGCAACATATAAGCATGCTCACCTTCATACAGTTTTGGTACAACTAAGTGGCTTCCTTTTACTAATGACATGGAGTGTTCCAAGGGAATTTGTAATAATTGATTGATGCTTGCTACCCAAGGACCTGCAGCATTGATGACTGACTTGGCTCTTACTTGAAAAGAGGATGCGGTTTTTGGCTGCAAGGTTAATTGCCACTGACTATCTACCACAAGTGCGTCAATGAGTTGTGTTTGTGGCATTATTACGGCGCCATGTTCTTTTGCTTGCAATGCATTGGCCAATGTCAATCGAGCATCATCCGTGGCGCAATCGTAGAAAAGAAATCCTTTGCTCAACGCTGTGTTAAGTGATGTAAAATAGTTAGAGTTCCGGTGTCGGCGGACTATTTTGCTTTTGGGCAATGTATTGGCACGACTTAAGTTATCATACAGAAATAGGCCTAAACGTAGCATCCATAAAGGGCGCATATTTTTCTGATAAGGTAAAACGAAAGGTAGGGGATGAACCAGATGCGGTGCTAGTTGGAGTAGCTGTTGTCGTTCGTTTAACGCGTTTTTCACCAAGGAGAAGTCATAATTTTCAAGATAGCGTAACCCCCCGTGAATAAGTTTGCTGCTCTTTGATGAGGTCTTTGATGCAAGATCATCTTGTTCTATAAGTAAAACAGAGAGACCGCGCAAGGCTGCATCGGCTGCACAACCACAACCATTAATACCCCCACCAATGATTGCTACATCAAAAACGTGCTCCATGCTTTTGCCCTTAAAAAGTTAGAAAGTCTTGACTAATGTAGGTAAGGCGGTTTCAAATAAACATAGCCACGATCCTCATCATAACCGGGAAATAGAGAGCAATGCATTATCTTCTTGCAATCGACCAAGGAACCAGTAGTACACGGGCTATGTTGTATTCACTTAAAGGACAATTGGTAAGTACAAGTCAGTACCCATTAACGCAATTTTACCCGCATATGGGGTGGGTGGAGCACTCCCCCGAAGAAATTTGGCAGAAAACGCTCTTGGCGATTCGCGATGTGGTGAGTTGCGTGAAACTCGATGACATTATTGCATGTGGATTAACCAATCAGCGTGAAACGACGTTGATTTGGGATAAAGAAACGGGACGTTGTTTGGCACCGGCTATTGTTTGGCAAGATAGACGCACACAAGACTTTTGCGCGACTTTAACCGCAAAGGCTGCAATGATTACAGCAAAAACAGGGTTATTGCCTGACCCTTATTTTTCAGCCAGTAAACTACATTGGCTATTACAACATGTTCCTGACGCGCTAGAGCTTGCAGAGCAACAGCGTTTGGCTTTTGGCACGATAGATAGCTTTTTGATTTGGCGATTGACAGGCGGTAAGGCCCATTTAACCGATGTGACGAATGCATCAAGAACACTTTTGTTTAATATTCATACAGAAGCGTGGGACGATGAGTTATTGCAGTTATTTTCTATACCGAGAACCATTTTACCCGAGGTGTGTGCTAGTGATGCCCATTTTGGTATGACAGATCCCAATCTATTTGGCGCCTCAATTCCTATCACAGGCGTTGCTGGTGATCAACAGGCGGCGTTGATTGGCCAAGGTTGCTTGGCTGAAGGCATGATCAAAGCCACGTTTGGTACAGGCGGATTTTTGCTGTTAAACACAGGGCAGAAACCTGTTATGTCTAAGCATAAATTGCTAACAACCATTGCGTATAAAATTCAAGGACAAACAATGTATGGACTTGAGGGTAGCCTTTATCAGGCAGGAACGACCGTTAAATGGTTGCGTGATGAATTAAAGTTATTTGATGTAGCAAGCGATACTGAGACGCTTGCTACAAGTTTAAATAGTAATGAAGGTGTTTACCTCGTGCCTTCATTCACAGGTTTGGGCGCTCCGCATTGGTTATCAACGCCAGGGGCGGCCATTGTTGGTCTTGCACGGACCAGCAAGCGCGCCCATTTTGCCAGAGCGGCTCTTGAAAGTGTTTGTTATCAAACGCGTGATGTGTTGTCTTGTATGCGTGAAGACAGTGGCATGCCTATAACACTCTTACGTGTTGACGGAGGGATGGCTGCCAATAATTGGTTTTTACAGTTTTTAGCAACCCTCTGTGGCCTCTGCGTTGAGCGACCCCACGATATAGAAACAACAGCGCTAGGTGCGGCCATGCTTGCGGCTATCGGTTGTGGCGCTATCGACTCTTTGACATCGCTTAAAGACAATTGGACTTATGAAAAGCAATTTTTGGCTGGGGGTGATAAAGCTGCTATCGATGCTAATTATAAAGGATGGCAACGCGCTCTACGTATGGTTAAAGCTTGGGAGTAGAAAGTGTTCAGACACAATCATTATTATTTTCTGCGTTGAGTAACATTATCCTAATCTATTGTTAGGACTTACACAAAACTCAGGTCATGTGAGTAAGTCCTTATTCAATGTGCAGGGCAAGATCACGAGTGACTATGATTCAATCTAAATGCCGACGTCCCGCTTTATGCGCGGGATCCAGCGATGTTGCTAAATTCCTGGATCCTGCGGCTTTATCATTACTCACAAGTCTGTTAGATAGGGTTAATTTGAACTTTCTAGTTAATAGAGGCATGTATGATCTTCTGTGCGTCAGGGTCCTGTCACGGTAGTGATTGTTTTTCATGCTCGCAGGCTGCGCGTGAAAAACAATCACCACCGCGCCACCCTTCCTGTTAGATCGATCACATGCCAAATCGTAAACCCACTCAATGG
>CAXNER010000229.1:0-3302 GCA_964201315.1 Legionellaceae bacterium | reverse complement strand
ATGCAGGATTGTCATAGAGACGCAAATCTTGTCGGAACCATACGATAGCAGTAGACGTCATGTATATTCACCATTAATTATAAAAATTAAACATATTCATGACGCAGTGCGTCCATCAACGCTGGGTAGAAAAATTCATAACCTGACTCTATCAAACGATTCGGCACCACCCGTTGCCCTTTAAGCAGTAGACACTCACCCATCTCACCAAACAGTGTTCGAATAACAAAGGCCGGCATTTTCAATAACAATGGCCGGTGCATCGTTGTTGCTAGTATCCGCGCAAATTCGGCTTGGCTTACAGGATTCGGAGAGGTGATATTAAATGCGCCCGTTAACTCAGGTTTGTTGAGCAAGAATAAAATGGCGCCAACAACATCATCGATATGCACCCAGGACATTATTTGCTTGCCATCCCCGATGACACTCCCCAACCCCATATAACAGCTTGGTGTAAGCTTTTTAAGCACACCTTCGCCTTTTCCAAGCACAACGCCAAAACGCGTGGTTGTAACGTTCATGCCGAAATCAATTGCGGGCTGCAACGCTTGCTGCCAACGGATCCCTATTTCACTTAAGAAATCACGTGGATTATCAAACTCAATCGGACTATCCTCATCCAACTCTTGATTATCCTGATTCTCTTGCATCCCATAAATGCCAACAGCGTTTGCACAAATAAAATGAGGCTTCGCGTGGCTTTTGATTACCCAGTCAATCAATGTGGCTGTTGTTTTAACGCGAGAGTCAATCAGCTCCTTTTTTACAGCATGACTCCATCGGGAAGTCGCAATGTTATAACCACAGAGGTTAATAACGGCATCAAACGTTTTAGCCTCCAAATTAGGCAGCATCTCCCAAGTAACCCTATTCACAGGTTTCACAAAACGGTGTTGGAGGCTTACCATATTGCGACCCAACACAGTGATGGTATGGTCAGATTGCAAAGCCGCCACAAGTTTTTGCCCAATGAATCCAGAGGCTCCCGCGATTAGCACATTCACGTTTTTTCCTTATTTTATGTATCTATTTTTCCAAAATGGCATCCATCGTGATTTTTGCCTTCATCAGTTTTGAAATTGGGCACCCCTCTTTGGCATTGCTTGCTATTTTATTAAATTCACCCTGTTCAACATGAGGAACTTTAGCGCTCACTTCTAAATGAATAGCAGAGATAGAAAAACCTTCCTCCGATTTCTCTAATGACACTGAAGCTGTAGTTTTAATAAGGTCGGCCTTGAACCCCGCCGATTCAAGCTGTGCTGCAAACGCCATTGAAAAACACCCTGCATGCGCTGCTGCAATAAGTTCTTCTGGGTTCGTCCCTTGCCCCTCTTCAAACCGTGTTTTAAAGGAATATGGGGTATGATTTAGCGTACCACTCTCTGTCGATACGGTTCCTTTTCCATCTTTCAAACCACCGTTCCATTCCGCTGATCCATGACGTTTCATTATTGCTCCTCTTTATTCTAAAATTACTATACACCCTACTCCATATCTAAAATGCGCGCCACTGCAACATCTACCGGTCAATGGAGCGTTCAATTTTGCAACAGCCTCCGTATTCAGGTAAAATCAATGGCTTTTCTGTATGCTCAACGGCCTTTCACGCAATGACCGAACTCAATCTTATCGATGGCTCAGCACCAAGAACAGAAGTAGTCAACACAGAAGTCGACTGGCCCCACCCAATCCCGCTTGTTGAACGATCAACCGCGACGCTATATCCCATCGATGCAACACCTGCGATTATCCAAAATGCCATCACGGCTTATCACAAGTATGGACAACAACCCATACCGTTAATTGCCAGCAGTGCTTTAGCCAATGTTTCGCTTGCCTGCCAATCCCTCGCCAACATTGCTCGTGATCATTATTTGGTAACACCTGTATCGTTATATTTTTTAACAGCAGGCAGCTCCGGCGAGCGTAAAAGTGCCGCTGATTCTGTTTTTTCCAACGCGTGTCGGCAATGGGAATCTTCTATTAAAAAGCAACGCGCGCCTGCAATTTTAACAGCAAAAACGTTACATCACGCATGGGCCATGGAACGAGATGGTTTATTAACGCAAATTAAACGTGCCATGGTGAATGGTGATGATAGCCAGTATTTAAAATATCTCTTAAATAAAGTGATGAGCCAAGAACCAGAAATACCCTTACAACCCATGCTGTATTTTGAAGATGCAACACAAGAAGCCCTCGCGTCTGATTTATCCACCGGTTGGCCAAGTGCCTCATTATGGAGTGACGAGGCAGGTATTGTGCTAGGCAATCACAGCATGCAAGGAAACCCGTTGAGATTTGTGGCTTTACTCAACCGTTTATGGGACGGTAAATCATTCACAGCGCATCGTAAAACGAGTGAAAACTATACGTTAGAGGATCGCAGGCTCACGCTAAATTTGATGATGCAGCCCTTACTGCTACAAAAAATAGCAAATCAAGTTTCAGGCATTGGCAGGCAGAGTGGTTTTTTAGCCCGCTGCTTACTCGCTCATCCAGAAAGTGCAATGGGAACCCGGTTTTATCAAGAACCACCAACATGCCGCGACTTTATGACTGACTTCGAGACACGCATTACTGCCTGTCTTCAGCAAAGTGAAGGACTTGATCGCCAAGGCTGTCATCACCTTCCCATACTCTCTTTAAGTCATGAAGCTAAACAAAAATGGATTTTGTTTTTTAATAGCCTGGAGACAGGGCTTAAAAATCAAGGTCAATGGGTGGATGTAAAAGACTTTGCAAGCAAGTCTGCAGAAAATGCAGCACGTCTCGCCGCCCTCTTTCATCTCTTTGATGGTAGTGAAGGAAGCATCAACCTGAGTCATACTGAACAAGCCATCGCTATCGTGAATTGGCACTTAGAAGAAGCAAGACGAATACTGTCCACATCGCCGGAAAATATTGTCCATCAGGATGCTAAAAAACTCATGAAGTGGATTTTATCAAAAGGGCTACAACAAACCACACCACGATTCATCCAACAATCAAGTCCTTTACGTTACAAGACACAACGAAATACGGCGTTAGACATTCTTGTTGAGAACCATTGGATTCGTATAGATAAGAAGGACAATCAAACCATGATAGCGGTTAATCCACAGGCCCTATTAGCTTGGAGTTAATTTCCCAACAGCGATTAATCATATATTTCTTTCCGATGCCCGACTTTAATGACCAACACGGTAAACACGTCATCTTCAATTTTTGAAATCACCCTATAGTCACCCACTCTATATCGCCATAGCCCCATCAAATCTCCCGAAAGGGCCTTACCATATGCACGAGGATCTTGAGTA
>CAXNER010000228.1:0-3302 GCA_964201315.1 Legionellaceae bacterium | reverse complement strand
GTGTTCACGATGGGCAAGAATCAGTGTTCACGTTCGCAGGAATACCCAATAAAATTGACCCTCTGAGTAAACGTCCATATCAACTTCAGTTAGCCATCAATCTGACATTCAAAGTTATGGGCATTTTTTACCCAAACTAGCCTTGATGCAGCGTGGCGTAATCAATGTTTTTGTTTACGAGCCACAAATATGCCCCTCTGCGTCACTGCATTTTTCCGCAGTGACGCAGAACTTTAGTCAGATATTTAATTAATAAAAACAATGAATTAACCGCTATTTTTCAATCCTGAGCCACGAGATAATATAAATATTGTATATTTTATACCTCTTGCAACTGTGCTGCACCTTTAAAATGAAAAATGCACGAGCGGGTTTTCTTTTCAGTTTGAAATTCATCAAAAAATTCTAGTAATCCTCGAATATTTTCAATTAAAATAAACTTTAGTTTATATTTGTGCTATTATTTCCAGTATGACTAGAAATAATAAATCAAAAATAAACCACTTCCTAGTGACTGCTCCATCTGGAGTGGTATTAACTGCGGCTTGGCTTGAGGATCATGGAATATCTTCCAAGCTAGCGTGGTGGTATGTCCATTCAGGATTATTGGAAAAGCTTGGTACTAATGCATACAAAAAAACCGGTGATCACATCACGTGGGCAGGGGCTATGAATGCATTACAAAACCAGCTCCATGCTCCAGTGCATGTGGGTGGAAAAACTGCATTGCATTTATTAGGGCTAGCACATTTTGTACCTATGCAAGGAATGCAACAAATCATGTTATTTGCTCTACCCAATACTAAAATACCGAAATGGTTATTGGCAAACCAATGGGATGCAAAATTCGAAATATACAAATCATCATTATTTAATAACGCCAATAATGAAACCGGCTTAATAGAGCGAACAATCAACGGGATAAACTTAAATCTATCAAGCCCTGAAAGAGCGGCAATGGAATTACTTTATTTATACCCTCAACACCAATCATTCGATGAAATAACTTATTTAATAGAAAATTTAAGCCAATTAAGACCCAAGATGGTACAAGCACTATTAGAAGACTGTAATTCAATCAAAGTAAAAAGACTTTTTTTACACTTGAGCGAACAATTTAATCACCCATGGTTTTCCAGTTTGAATATAACAAAAATAGACTTAGGAAAAGGCAAGCGAGTGCTCGATAGCGGGGGTAAATATTATCCTAAATATAAATTGTCTTTACCTGAAATAAAGGAGTAATGCGTTGAGTTTTGATGAGGCTTATAAAAATCAGGTTGCGCTGTTGCTTGAAGTACTACCCGTGCTTAATAAATTTACATGTTTTGCTTTAAAAGGCGGCACAGCAATCAATTTATTCATCCAGGACATGCCTAGATTAAGTGTGGATATTGATCTCACCTATTTACCTATTGAAAGCAGAGATATTTTTCTCTTAAATATTGAAGCTGAACTATTAAAAATGAAACAACTTATTGAAAACAGGGGCTTGGTAGTCAAAGTAGTGCGAATGAAAAATAGTTCTATATCAAAACTCCAGGTCTATACCAATAATGCCATGATAAAAATTGAGCCTAATTTTGTCCTCAGAGGCTCCGTATTTGCTTGTGAAGAAAAAGAACTATGCGAGAAAGCGCAGGAGCAGTTTTTAAAATTTATGCGTATTAATACATTATCCCTTGGCGATTTATATGGCGGAAAAATATGTGCGGCTCTAGATAGATACCACCCCCGTGATTTATTTGATATGAAGCTTTTATTAGACAGTCAGGGTTTAACTGATCAAGTAAGACAAGCCTTCATTGTGTATCTTGCTAGCGGCTCAAGGCCCATGCATGAGCTTCTTAATCCTAGAATTAGCGATATATCACGACAAGAATTTGAAACCACATTTAAAAACGAATTTTCCGGTATGACTGATACTGCTGTTACTCATGAAGAATTAAGCGACATTAGATCTCGCTTACCAAACTTACTGTTGGCTTCTTTTACAGATAATGAAAGGGAATTTTTAATAACGTTGAAATCTGGCACCCCTGATTGGTCGTTATTACCGATTGATGGGATTGAAAATCTTCCCGGGATTCAGTGGAAGCTGAGAAATATCAACAAAATTGCTGATGATAAAAAGAAGCAACAACTCACCAAATTAAAACAAGTTTTAGACGTCTAAAAAGCCATGTCAAAGCAATTTAGAAATGTCCGGTTTTGAGCAAGATAGAAATGTCCGGTGTACCCCTATCTAACAGAGCAGCACATATCCACAAGTCCACAGGCCAGGAGCCTCCCCATTATTGCGGATAGGCCTGTGGACCCTGTGGGTATGTGGTCCGACTCTCTAGTTTTTCGTTTTTAGCTGCAATAACCATTTTGTAAGATTTTTTCCAAGGATGGTTATTGGTTACCTTGAGTTTTTTAATGATAGTGTTTACTTTCTGATTAATATCTTTAACGCAAACGATTTCTGCTGGTTGATTGGCCTTGTCAAAGACCTCAAATGCTAATTGATGACCTTTATATAAAATCGAAATTTTGCCACACATATGCTCACATATTTTCACAGAAGCCTTTCTCATTGCGTAGCTTGGTGTTGCTGTCTTAATTTGGTAAATGGTATTTTGGTAACTAAGTTCTAAGTTTTTTGATAGGATGCGATCTTCCTGATGTGAAAAAATTAAGCTCAATATTTCGGCATCTGGTAATGGCTTACGATGAGCATCGTCTGCCAGTGCCGGTGGTTTGGCAAACCGTTGATTATGTTTTTCAATAAACGACGCAGCAAACGCATTAGCTGCTTCTATACTGGAGATATTGGCAAGACGTAACTCTTTTATCAATCGGTCTTGCAATGTCCCATTGGCGCGCTCTACCCGGCCTTTCGCCTGAGGAGAATGCGCGCAGATGAGCTCAATATCGAGGTCTTCCATCGCTCGCCCAAACTGTGTTTTACCTGTGCCTGTCTCGGCCTCCGGGATGTTTACTCGGAAGATACTGTGTTTATCGCTATAAAATGCTAATTGCCTGCCATAGCAGTTAAAATAGCTGGTCGCTGCAGTAAAATAAGCAACCGTGGTCTCTCTTGGAGCAAAATTAAGCGCCACTATTTTACTGGTCGCATCGTCGATAAAAACAATAACACAACACGCTTCGGCTCGAGTCTCAAACCACGCATGAAACGAACCATCAATTTGGGTAAGCTCACCAAACCGGTGACGACGTTGTCGTTGCTGGTAAACACGCTTTTCTTTCCGCGGGTGCACCACTCTTAAGCCAGATTAAACCATCCAACCACGAAGTGT
>CAXNER010000227.1:0-3344 GCA_964201315.1 Legionellaceae bacterium | reverse complement strand
CATATGGGTATGCTAGCCACGGTGATGAATGCCTTGGCGCTTCGCGATGCCCTAGAACGCATTGATTTGCCCGCTCGCATTATGTCAGCTATTCCAATGATGGGTGTTGTTGACTCCTACCACCGCCGAAAAGCCATGACGCATTTGCGAAATGGGCATGTTGTTATTTTTGCAGCAGGTACTGGTAATCCCTTTTTTACAACCGATACGGCTGCATGCCTGCGTGCAATTGAGGTGGGTGCTGATATAGTACTTAAAGCGACGAAGGTTGATGGTATTTATTCTGATGATCCAGTTACTAACCCTGACGCTAAACGTTATGATTTTCTTACTTATCGGGATGTTTTAACGAAAGGCTTGCAAGTTATGGATGCTACTGCTATTTGTTTATGCGAGGAACAAGGCATGCCATTGCAAGTGTTTAACATGTCAGAACCTAACGCGCTAAAGAAAATTGTTCTTGGTGAACACGTCGGGACCATTGTGGGAGCAAGTTATGATTAATGATATCAAGCAAGATGCAGAAAAACGGATGAAAAAAACGGTTGAGTCATTGCATCATGAGATGACCAAAATTCGTACTGGTAGAGCTAATGCTAGTTTGTTGGACCACGTTCAAGTGGACTACTATGGCAATCTTACCCCCCTTTCTCAAGTTGCAACGGTAACAAGCAGCGATTCGCGCACATTGATGGTTACTCCTTGGGAGAAATCAATGGTTGCAGCCGTTGAAAAGGCTATTCTAACCGCCGATCTTGGTTTGAATCCGGCAACTGCTGGTAGTGCTATTCGTGTACCGATGCCTGCGTTAACTGAAGAGCGTCGCAAAGAAATGATTAAAATAGTTCGTGGTGAAGCTGAGCAAGGGCGTGTATCCATTCGCAATATACGTCGTGATGCAAATAACCATCTTAAAGATTTGGTGAAAGATAAAGCCGTTGCTGAAGACGATGAGCGACGCGCTAATGATGCCATTCAAAAACTAACAGACAAATACATTGCAGAGGTTGAGGTTGTATTGTCTAATAAAGAAAAAGATCTATTGGAAATATAATCTTCTCTCCAAAAATATTCATTAAATTTCAGTCCCCTCATCATTTCAGAACATCTTTTAGCAATCACAGATGTTCCCTTCTCCCCGCGACGGGGAGAGGGTGTCGCTGCATGACGGATGAGGGGTATATTTAAACCCGAGCAACACAACCCCATTGAGCATCCCAAGATAGTTTTTTTAAAGAGCGGCTGTTTTTAAGTAAATCTAGCAGGGGAGTAATGGATGCGCCATTGTATGCGAGCACTATCATGTTCGCGGCCCCTTTGACGGGCAGCGATACGGTTTGGTCGCAAAACACGTTTCGTATGTTAGTGTACAAAGACCACTGTTCCCGAACATTTGTTAAATTAAGCGCTAAAAATCCGTCAGGGAGCAACACACGGCGGCAATTTTTAAAAAAGTCTTGGGTGCTGCATTGTGGCGGGAAGGTTTTCGCATCGTACAGATCGACCATCAGGTGTTGATATTTAGTGTTGCATTCTTCCATAAATATAGCAGCGTCTTGATTTATCACAGCCAGATTTTTTATACGTTCTATCATAAAGTACTTTTTAGACATCTCAATAACGTCAATATTGTTCTCTACCGCATGAATTTGTGAATTACCTAAATAAGGCGCTAGCGCGTGTGCGACACCCGCGCCCCCCAGTCCAAGTAGGCAGCAATCAGTAGGTTTAGCGCGAACGCACAAGCTCAATTGATGAATATAGTCTAAACCCGGTATTTCCGGATTACGCCGATTTATCAAGGTATGCAGCGCATCGCCTCCTAGCGTCAACCATCGGTAAATGTAATTTTGATGAACTTTTACACCGTTTTGTGTTTGATAAATACAGCGTCCACCAAGTGTCTTCCACATACTTTATCTACCATTTTCACGTTGAAAAGGGTAGATAGTGCCTAAATCTAGTAATGATGTTAATTCGTCGAGGGCTGTGTAACATTCATCAAGCAGTGCCGGGTCAATCAAATCAGCCGCGCATAATTGTGAGCGATAATGTTTGTCTACCCAACTATCCAGGTTATCAAGCAGGGCATCGTTGACCAAAACACCTTGATGCATGGAGGACAATTCCACTTCATTTATAGGCACACGAAGCCTTAAACACGCAGGCCCTCCGCCATTTTGCATGCTTTGTTTAAGATCTAAATAATGTGCTTCAATAATAGGGTTTGTGTCATCAGCCAGTAAATCGTCAATAAACGCTTTGATGTTTGGATAATGCATACACTCCAGTGGGGCAATGAGTGCCATTTGTTTTTTTTCTACAGAGCCTGGCAAAGTGATTAATTGGGAATTAAATAAATAACTACTAACTGCCTCAGCAATGGTAATTTGTTTGTGATTAACTTCGATGATTTGCAAAGGAAAATTAGCTTGGCTCCTTAATTCATTGAGCACCTCGGCTTGGTTTAGAAAGGCTTCTTCGTGGACAAGCAGCAGTGATTCGTTCGCTACACAAATAACATCGTTATGGAAAACGCCTTGATCAATGGCGTGGGGGTTTTGAGACGCATATACGACCCTGTCGGGGTGCAATTGGTGACTGCGTGCGATGGCCTCTGAGGCCTCTAAGGTTTGTCGAGCAGGAAAGCGTACTGGAGCCGGGTAGTTGTTTCCTGCGGGTAGTGCGCGTTTTCCATACACAAAGAGATGAATGCCAACATCATGGTGATGTTTGCATAGCCGACTGTGATTAGCAGCGCCTTCATCGCTCGTGGTTGTTGTTTTAGGCAATATTGGATGATGTTTAAAATAACGTTCGTCGTTAAACAAGTATTGCAACAATTCATGGGAAAAATCGGCTTCTTGGTGGCGGTGCAGGTTAGTGACTAAATTAGCAGCGGTAAAATGAAGACGCTTATCACTTGTGTCGGTACTAGGTGAAACCGTGGCTGCATTGGCCGCCCACATGCTGGATGAAGAATAACAGGCACTTAGTAAATGGGGGGCCGTGCGAAATGCGTGTGTAATTTTCTCAATGGGGCTTCCGCTAAAACCCAATTGGGATAACAAATGAAGGTTGGGTCGCAGCTGAGGTGGAATTACTGCTTGTTTTATCCCCATCTGATGTAGCAACCGCATTTTGTTGATGCCTTGATGAGCAGCGGCTGCAGGGTTTGCAGTGCTTTGTGCATTTGATGTTGAGGCAAGGTTTCCCGCGGAGAGCCCCGCATAATGATGACTAGGGCCTACCAAGCCATCCATGTTTAATTCGTAAGCGTTCATTCGCTATCCCTTTCCATTCATGTCCAGCTCAATGCCAGGCAATTGTACCGTGGGTGGTAT
>CAXNER010000226.1:0-3346 GCA_964201315.1 Legionellaceae bacterium | reverse complement strand
GTTATTTTAGGAGTAGGCATATAGCCACCATGCAATAAGAGCCCCGTATTTGTTTAACTTTAGACTATCTGCGCAGATAATTTTATAAAAGACATTAAATAATTCTTAATGAGTAATAAATGGAATGATGGTTGGGTTAAAAATGCACTAATAAAAAAGCCTTGTGTGTAGTGTTTCCCACAAGGCTTAAAACAGATGGTGTTAGGGTAATAACGTTTATGGAGCAGGGGTATTTTTTAAAGTAGCGTGTAGATCATGTGCTGCTTTAGAAACGCCTTTCTGGCTACTACCAAAAAAGCTAACTCCGCTGATAAGACCAGATCCTACGCCGGTTCCTAAAGTTGCCATCAGGCCAGCTGTGCCAACCGCGGCAGCCACTGCTGGTACGGTTAATATAACCACGAAGAAGGCTACGGCAAGTAAGCATAGCGCAAGCATTATGCCACCTAAAATTTTCAGGGCAGGAGATGCTTGGCCTTGTTTAATTGTATTAGCAAACGTTTTATAATCATCTTCTGAAATTATTCCTTTAAGAAGTTCATCCGTTGTTTCTAAAATTTTTACTAATTCGTTTGTTACGGCTACAGACGGTTTTTTTATAGCTATTGCCTTAATTTCATTAATTAATTGGTCAGTCTTGGTGCCAAGAGCTTTATACTGATTAGGATAATTTTTTTTAGCTATATCATTGCGTTGTATCATTAACTCAAGCCATTCAATAAGACGTGCGTGATGTGTCTCACCAATCCATTTTTCCTCGTCTTTAGATGGTTTTGATTTCTTTGCTGCAGGCATTAGAGGCTCCTAAGGAATTAAAATGATCTTGATGTTCTAAAATAACTCTCGAAGCGCGATTCTAAATCAATAAAAACGGCAACGCAATTATTTATCGTCAGTATTATCTGCAAGGACTTACGCAACACCTAGATTACAGATGTATTTTTCAAACCAACGAAAGCTCGCACTTGCATTAGAGGGTGTTTTATACTTGTTTTCGGCTTTCAACGGGTTGAAAAATACATCTGTAATCTAGGTGTTGCGTAAGTCCTATCTGCTTTAAACACCACAATTTTTACATCATGCAAGATGGCAGTGATGGGTGTATAATCACAGGTCAAAAGCGTTTGACCTGGTTCTTAAGCTACCCTTTGAGTGAGTCTATTTACGTATGCGCCGTCTCTATACATTTCTGTTTTATCTCGTTGTGCCATTTATAATCGGGCGTGTTTATTTGAAAGGCAGGCGTTTGCCTGCTTATCGACAACGGATTTCAGAGCGTTTTTCTTTAGGTGATAGGACGCATATACCGGTTGATGTTTGGATGCACGCCACATCCCTGGGGGAGGTCGTTGCCGCGTCACCCTTGATTGAGGCGATGCTTGCTAAACAGTTGCGTGTGTTGGTGACCACAATGACACCGACAGGTTCGGAACAGGTGAGCAAGCGTTTTGGTTCCCAGGTGGTGCATCAATATATTCCGTATGATTTGCCTTGGCTGCTCCGTCGGTTTTTCAAAAAATACAATCCTCGTCTTGGTATTATCATGGAAACTGAGCTGTGGCCTAATTTGATTAATCAAGCAAAACGGGAAAATGTGCCTTTACTGCTTTTGAATGCACGTTTATCGGATAATGCGTTTAAACAATATAAAATAGTACAATTTATGTTCAAATCAGTGTTGAAACAATTTTCGGCAATTTTTGCTCAAAGCGATGAAGATGCGCGGCGATTTATGGCACTGGGTGCTTCTGTGAACTTAGTGTACATGCTAGGGAATATGAAATTTGATTTACAACTGCCAACGACAGCTAAAGATGAGCGTCTGCAATTAAAAGAGAAATGGGGGCGAGAGCGCCCGGTCGTCATTGCTGCCAGCACTCACGAAGGTGAGGAAAAGCAATTGGTATCCCATTTCATTCGGTTAAAAAAAGCTATTCCAGGCGTAGTGTTATTGCTTGTTCCACGGCATCCTGAGCGGTTTGATGCGGTATTTAAAATGAGTGTGGCACATGGTTTTAATACAGGTCGGCGAAGTGATCCCACAACGATTGATGTTAACTCAGAAGTGGTTGTTGTTGATGCGATGGGTGAGTTGATGGACTTTTATCAAATGAGTGACTATGCATTTGTTGGTGGCAGTTTGGTTCCCGTTGGAGGGCATAATGTTTTAGAGCCTATTGCGGTGGGAGTGCCCGTATTTAGTGGTCCATACATTAATAATTCTAAAGCAATATGCCAAGATTTATCTGCAGTGGGAGCGATAGTCATTGTTGATAATATTGATGGTCTTATTGATGCACTCAAGACAATGCATGAGAATGTCGCAGAACGAGTGCAACAAATCGCAAATGCATCTTTGATACTAGCGGCCAATAGAGGAACAGTTAAACGTTACATGGAAAAAATTGAAGTTATGTTAGCGCTGTAATAAGAATACAAACATGTCTGTTGTGTTGTTTGAGAAACCCTCATCCGCACCATCGGGCACCTTCTCCCAGAGGGAGAAGGAAACCATGCTGAATATACAACCCATCTATTTTGGACGTTGATTGAGCGCTGGGCTCTATTTAATTGCCTTGATTTTGCCGTTCTTTGATTTCTGAAAGAGTTTTACAATCAATGCATAATGTAGCCGTAGGACGGGCTTCTAGACGACGTAGACCTATTTCAATCCCACACGCTTCACAATAACCAAAGTCATCATCGCGCAATCGCTCAAGGCCGTCTTCAATTTTTTTAATTAGCTTTCGTTCACGGTCTCTTGTACGTAATTCGATGCTAAACTCTTCTTCTTGACTAGCCCTGTCTGATGGGTCTGGAAAATTTGCAGCCTCATCCTTCATGTGAGTAACCGTTCTATCGACTTCTTCCATTAATGATTGACGCCAAGCGAGTAATATTTTCTCAATATGTGCGAGTTGTTTCTCATTCATGTATTCTTCGCCGTCAGTTTCCTTATAAAGGGCGATTCCCATACTGCCAACAGCGTCATTTTTCACGTTGAGTTTACTCATCTTTAGTTATCCCGATTAATTTTGCTGGCATACATGCCTCCCGCTACTGCGCTATCCCTTTCAACGAACATTCATGGCATTCATGGTTTGCCGCTGAAAATGGTTAGGTATATCAAAATTCATCCTATTCATCAACTATAGTTCAATAAATAAAATAATGCTCAATAATAAATCATAAATGGGGCCCTGATTGCTAATAGATTTTTATTGGCGCCACCCACCAGAGACGCGATCATTGCCTTGTATATCTTGCCAACACTGTATGTTTTGATAACCGTATTGGTAGAACAATTTAGTCACGGCGTCTTTTTGCATAAACCCATGCTCTACTA
>CAXNER010000225.1:0-3351 GCA_964201315.1 Legionellaceae bacterium | reverse complement strand
GATAAAAAAGGACTGATGATGTACGGCCAAATGACGGCTGGAAGCTGGATTTACATTGGTTCACAGGGCATTGTTCAAGGTACTTATGAAACCTTTGTTGCTGCTGCAAAAAAGCATTACGGTGGCGATCTGTCTGGACGATGGGTATTGACGGCGGGTCTAGGTGGTATGGGTGGTGCTCAGACGCTGGCCGCGACGATGGCCAATGCCAGTATTCTTGCCATTGAATGTGATCGCGCTCGAATAGAAAAACGCATTAAGACGCGTTACCTGGATAAATACACAGACAATCTAATAGAAGCCTTAGCTTGGATAGACGAGGCTTGTCAGAGTAAGCGTGCCATTTCTGTTGGGTTGTTGGGTAATGCCGCTGATATTTATCCCCAATTAGTAAAAAAAGGTGCCACACCGGCCTTGGTTACTGATCAAACGAGCGCGCATGATCCTCTAAATGGTTATTTGCCAAGTGGATGGACATTGGCAAAAGCCGTACGTATGAGAGAAACATCACCTAGTGAGGTCATTATTGCTGCTAAAGCGTCAATGGCAATCCAAGTTGAGGCCATGTTAGCGTTTCAGAAGCGTGGAATTCCTGTGTTTGATTATGGCAATAATATACGTCAAATGGCTTATGAATCGGGTGTTTCAGAGGCGTTTGCTTTTACAGGCGTTGTAGACGCCTATATACGACCGCTTTTTTGTGAGGGTATTGGTCCTTTTCGCTGGGTGGCCTTGTCGGGTGATCCACGAGATATTCATGCAACTGATGAATGCGTTAAGCGTTTAATGCCAGATGATAAGCATTTGCACCGTTGGCTAGACATGGCTCGTGATAAAATTGCTTTTCAGGGCTTACCAGCAAGAATTTGTTGGATTGGTTTAAAAGATAGGGCACGGTGTGCTTTAGCGTTTAACGAGATGGTTAAAACAGGCGAGGTCAGTGCGCCCATTGTGATAGGCCGGGATCACCTTGATTCGGGCTCGGTAGCGAGTCCAAATCGTGAAACAGAGGGAATGCTTGATGGCAGCGATGCTGTTTCTGATTGGCCCCTGCTAAATGCCTTACTAAATTGTGCAAGTGGAGCTACTTGGGTCAGCATCCACCACGGGGGTGGGGTTGGCATGGGATTTTCACAGCATGCGGGCATGGTTATTGTGGCAGATGGTACAGAAAAAGCGGCGCTAAGGCTTGCTCGAGTATTACACAACGATCCTGCAACAGGCGTTATGCGTCATGCTGATGCTGGGTATACGCTGGCCAAAGAATGTGCCGAGCTAAATCATTTGTGGTTGCCAATGGTGACCAAAGGGGGCAAGCCTGATGCTTAATGAATTTACGCTCATCCCGGGCGCGCTTAGTTTGCAACAATTGAAAAAAGTACATTTTGAGAGAATGCACTGCGTGTTAGACACGGCCTGCATAGCTAACATAGACGCGGCTTCCTCAACAGTACAACAAATTTTAGACGATGGACGGACTGTTTACGGTATCAATACAGGGTTTGGATCTCTCGCTCATCAGGCCATTTCTGTCGAAAAATTACATCAATTACAACGAAATATTGTGTTGTCTCATGCTTGTGGCAGCGGAGATTTGTTGGATGATGAGGTGGTTGCTCTGATTTTGTTGTTAAAAATAAACACCCTTGCGGAAGGTTATTCTGGCGTTAGAATGCTGCTCATCGATGCACTGCTTGCTCTCTATAATGCTGGGGTATATCCATGTATTCCATCCAAGGGGTCGGTTGGAGCTTCGGGCGACCTGGTGCCATTAGCTCATTTGTCCCTGCCTTTGTTAGGTGTGGGTGACATGCGCTTTAACGGCAACATTTTGTCTGCAAAAGAAGGCTTAGCCATTGCAGGACTCAAACCCATCGAATTGGCGCCTAAAGAAGGGCTCGCCTTGTTGAATGGCTTGCAAGTCTCAACAGCACTTTGTCTACAGGCTTTTTTTACTAGTGAGCGGTTATTTGAGGTGGCTATCATTGTTGGTAGTATGTCGGTGGATGCGGCTAGAGGAAGTGATGCTCCTTTCGATGACCGCATTCACCAGGTGCGGGGTCATCAAGCACAAATCGACGTTGCAGCGCTTTATCGCAAGCTTTTAACTGGGAGCGCAATACGGGAGTCTCATCGAGAGTGTACGCGTGTACAAGACCCTTATTCGTTGCGCTGCCAACCACAAATCATGGGGGCGGTGCATCATCAAATGCAGTTTGTAAGGCAAACGTTGGGTGTTGAAGCAAATGCGGTTTCTGATAATCCATTGGTTTTTGCACATGACGGTGATATTTTGTCTGGAGGGAATTTTCATGGCGAAATTATCGCTATGGCTGCAGATAATTTGGCATTGGCCATTGCTGAGATGGGGGCAAATGCTGAACGTCGCATCGCTTTATTAATTGATGGTAATTTCAGTGGATTGCCTGCGTTCTTGGTGCAAGAAAGTGGGTTGAATTCAGGATTTATGATAGCGCATGTTACGGCTGCGGCCTGTGCAAGTGACAATAAAGCCCTTGCCCATCCTCATTGCGTTGATAGTATACCTACCTCTGCCAATCAGGAAGATCATGTATCGATGGCCACAAATGGTGCTTTGCGCTTATTTTCTATGATTGAAAATACCGCCACCATTTTGGCGATAGAGTTGTTAGCGGCGTGTCAGGGCTTAGATTTTCTTCTTCCACTAACAACGTCACCTAGACTTCAAAAAATACATGAAAAAGTACGTGCAGTGGTTAGTCATTATGGTGAAGATCGCTATTTTGCACCGGACATTGCTATTATTAAACAAAAAATTTTGCAGGGTGAGTTTTCGATGAACGAGGTATTATGACAATTGAAATTTATACTGATGGTGCTTGTAAAGGCAACCCTGGACCAGGCGGTTGGGGCGCTATATTAAGGCACAATGGAAAAGAAAGGACCCTTAGGGGGGCAGAGACACACACGACGAATAATCGCATGGAATTAACTGCTGCCATTATGGCATTGGAAGCATTAAATCGGCATTGCCAAGTTGATTTGTACACTGACTCGCAGTATCTCCGGCAGGGTATGACGGAGTGGCTAGTTCAGTGGAAAAAAAAGGGTTGGCGAAACTCAAAAAAAGAACCGGTTAAAAATGTAGATTTATGGCAGAAACTTGATGAATTAGCTACGCGTCATATAATAAGATGGCACTGGGTAAAAGGCCATTCTGGTCATCCTGAGAATGACCAGGCAGATGCATTGGCTAATCTTGCGATTGAAGAGCTTGCAAACGTGGGTTTGACATAAATAGAACGTACGAAAAGATTAGAATAGCTTGATTTTTTTCAAACAGTTGAAAACCGGAAGCTGATGTATATT
>CAXNER010000224.1:0-3364 GCA_964201315.1 Legionellaceae bacterium | reverse complement strand
ATCTAATTGGAGGTCCTGACAGGTTGTTTCATAAAGCGAGTGAGTGAGCTCCATCCCATGTTGTATTGCTTCGAAAAATTGTGAAACAGGGCCTCTTAAACCCGCAATGTGGTCAAGCACAGGGGCAATGGCTGCCAATTTATTCCATTCATCCAAATGATTACTGATATCTGTAATTGATAATACAAATAATTTTTGCTCAACCACCGCCTTTTGAAGCATTACACAGCATTTTTCAAGCCCTGTTTGTGCTTTTGGCGCGCGTTGATTCAGTGTTTTCCTGTGTTTGGATGCCTTGTCGAGGTTTTTTTTGTACTGCTGTGCTACTTGCAACAATGAATGAACCAATTGATTTAATGCATGTAAAATATACCGTAAATCGTCATTGCCAAGAGCAAATTGCATGCGCTCTATGTTAATCCTAGAAGAATGCTGAGGCGCCACGCCTAAAATCTGTAATAACCCATGATCAATTTGTAAAAGCATACCTACTGCACTTTGACTATCTAATCGGTATTGCAGGAGTAATTCAAGCACGCGTGCTTGAATGGTCGATGAGTCATCTGATGGGTCTGTAATGGTTGATTCATCGACCAAGCTTTTTAAAATTGCTTGTGAATTAAACAACGCTTGCCTGGCTTGGCTTAAAAGGTTGTTTAATTCATTTGGTTGGGATTCATTCATCTTAAGATTGCTCTATAAATTATTTAGTGGACTATGCTTCCCCAAATGCCATAAAGAATGGCCGAGATAGCTATTATGCCCATTATAGTAATAAATGCATTACTTATTGGAGAATAGTATTTTTTCATGGCGGGTACTTTAGCAATCGCATACATTGGCATTAAAAAAAGAAAGATGGCGATGATGGGCCCACCGAGTGTCTCAATCATTTTTAAGATATTGGGGTTGACTGTCGCAACTATCCAGCAGGTGACTACCATAAACCCTTCAATAAAGTGGTTTAGTTTTTGATGACTGACTGTTTTGCCATGTGCACGTACCCATTTCGCCAATAAGCCATGTATGCCTTCACGAGCGCCTAAGTAATGCCCAAGAAAAGATTTTGAAATGGCAATAAAGGCAACCAAGGGCGCGACGTAGGCGATGAATGGTGTATGGAAGTGATTGGCTAGATAGGACAACACGGAGATATTTTGTTGTTTAGCTAAGGCTAGATCATGGGGTGATAAACTAAAGACACAACTGAACACGAAAAGCATAACGGTGCAGACCATCATGATATGGCTGTGTTTTAAAATCCGTGAGCTATTTAGATCGGCTTTTGTACCAAAGCGTTGTTTTTGGCTGACGGCGAAGGATGAAATAATGGGCGAATGATTAAATGAAAACACCATAACGGGGATAACAAGCCACAATGTCATTAGCATGCCATGCGGATGGTCAACGCTGACTGCTTGGTGCAGTATGGCGCCATTCCAATGGGGAATAAGATAAATCGACAGTAACATTAAAATAGTTATAAAAGGATACACAAGAATGCTCATTGATTTTATAACGATCTCTTGACCAAGCCTTACAATTCCCATTAATCCTAGTATCAAGATAAGGGCTAACAATGCACGGGGAGGGGAGGCAATCCCTAACTGATTAATGATGAAGCTTTGTGTGGTGTTCGTAATAGCGACACTGTACATGAGTAAAATAGGATAGATGGCAAAAAAATACAGTATTGTTAGTAATTTACCCGCGAAGAGTCCAAAGTGTTCATCAACCACATCCGTGATATCGTTTTTTGAAGTAGAGCCTGAAAGAACGAATCGACACAGTGCTTGGTGGGAAAAATAAGTCATTGGGAAGGCAAGTATTGCTATAATTATCAATGGCAATAGCCCATTTAAACCAGCATCAATCGGCAAGAACAACGTACCTGCTCCAATTGCTGTTCCATAAAGACTTAGCATCCATACTGTGTCCTGCTTGCGTTCTTTTAAAAGATCACGGGGTATTGATGGTGTTGCTATAGCCGAGTTCTGAGACATAAATATGCTCTATTTTTAGACTAAAACTGTTGGGTATCTTATCATAAAATTGGTGGTTTGTATATTTTATGAGCTTAATGCCGCAAAATATTATCGATATTACAAAGAAATGGCAAAGGTTTTAAGGGAGGGTGAGGGCCTAAGTCGTTATAACAGGAGGTTAGAATCGGCAGTAGACCGTCTTGGTAAACGTTAACTGCCGAGTTAGGATTAACTACTAGGAGATGCTTGTGCAAATGTGCTGATCAGCGATGAAATTTGAGCCAATACATCCGCGGGATTTTTAGGGCCAAAGTTTATGTTTTTTTGCTCGATATCAGTATTTAAATAGCTCTGTAATTGATTTAAGGCGCCCGATTTTATTGAATCATGTGTTATTTCTAATTTCTCTAGTTTATCTGACAAAATTGAAAAGAGTTTACTTGATTTAGGATTTGTACTAAACCGAGCAACCGTATAAGGTTTCTCAATGTCTGCCATAACATAGATATAAGCCCCAGCAATGATGGATTTATGCATTTCAGTATCGATATCCGGTTGCTGTTTAATGCTTTGTTCAACGGAGTTGATGAAGTTAATTGCAACTTGGCGTTCAGGGTCTTCTTGGATAAAGAAACTAAACCAACTTGCCGCTTTTTGTTTTTGATAAGTGTCGGCGAGTGCATCTGTCTTGGGCGGTTCAGGAACGTCTGCAGCTATTTTGGTGGTATCTGTTTCAGTACTTATTTGAACAGGATTTTCTGCGGCTAGTGTGGTGGCTTGAAGTTGTTCATGACTTATTGGCAATCCTATTGTGACGTGAGTTTCTATTAGCGTTACTGTTGGGGATAGTTCAGGATTGACAGAAGCTATTAGGGTGGCATCTGCACTTGTGCTGGGTTGCTCAAGATTATCTGAAGAAACTACGGTGATGTCTGCATGAGCATCTATTGGTTTTGATGAACTTGTAGTGTTTCCATGCTTTTTAGGTTTTCTTTTTCCCATTATTTCTCTCCTTGAGCAAGTTAATATAGCGTGAATTTTAAATCTAACACTTTTTTAGGTGGATTTATTGAAATTGTTTAATTATTTTAGATTAACAATTATCAGGTGCGTGGCAAGTAAGATTGGTGTTGTTATTTGCGGTGAACGGATTCCTCAGCTAATCTTTAACAAGTAGACAGGTGTTGTATAGCAAGGGTGTTAATCCATGGATATTGCTGAACTTTTGGGCTTTACTGTAAAAAATAATTCATCTGACTTGCATTTGTCAGCGGGAATGCCGCCCATGATTCGAGTTGATGGTGATTTACGCAAAATAAATGTTCCTGCATTAGAGCATAAAGACGTTATTAAAATTATTTATGACATCATGAATGACA
>CAXNER010000223.1:0-3367 GCA_964201315.1 Legionellaceae bacterium | reverse complement strand
AACCACTTATCATTAAAACGCTGAAACTCACTGGTTTCATGAATGGTTTTCAGTGTGTCATTTTCAATATACTTAGCAATGAATTCCACATATCCCAGATCATTATCCTTTTTAACTGTATTAACAATTTGCAAACCAATCCAAATTGCGCGTTGTGCCCAGCGCAACGCGCCTCTCTCATCAAAATCGACGAGCGGTTTGCCACTCATGGTGTTCTTTATATATTCAATATTAGCCAAACTATAACCCACATAACGTGAACGCATAAGCATTTCTGGTGATGTGGGAGTAGTTTTTTTATTAATGAACAACCCACAACACAGGTCATAGTTGCATTGGGAACCACAGGGACATTGCATTGTATTGCATCCTTAATGTTTAACTTTAATCGACTATCCTTGTACCTCATGCTCGGGGGAGTTTTCTAACATTGAGATATAAGCAACCAATACTGACGGATTATTAATGATTTTCACTTTCATAGCGCGTGGTAGTGTTTTAATATAACGCTCTATTTTCATCGCAAGTATTTTTCCGCCACTAATTTCCCACGATTGCGCAATGCTAACAGGCTTAAAGCTTCGTGTGTATTTGCATTTTCCTGTGCCACTTACATGCGATTGATAGCGTTTGGCAAGATCGTTCGTGTAACCTGTATAATAGGTGTTATTGTTACAAAGTATGATATAGACCCAATAACATTGATCATCCATAGTAGATTCTCCATCAAACCAATATAGGAATTACGCAAAACCTAGATTACAGATGTATTTTTAAAACTGTTAAAAGCCGAAAACAAGTATAAAATGCCCTCTAATGCTATTGCGAGCTTTCGTTGGTTTTAAAAATACACCTGTAATCTAGGTTTTGCGTAAGTCCTACAATAAACTCACACTGGTACCCAAATGCTTAACATCACAAATACACTATCCATCCCCATGTCAGACATTGAGTTAACGCCAATTCGTGCTCAAGGCGCTGGTGGCCAACATGTTAACAAGGTTTCAACGGCAATCCATCTTCGATTTAATATTATGCAATCTGGCTTGCCAGTGGAGTGTAAAGCGCGGCTACTACAAATCAGTGATTACCGAATTACCTCTGATGGCATTATCATTATAAAAGCACAACGGTATAGAAGTCAGGAACAAAATAAAGCCGATGCCTTGCAACGTTTAGCTAAGTTGATTAAAAAAGGGTGCACTATTGCTTTAACACGAAGAAAAACCAAGCCATCAAAACAGTCAGTCAGAAAAAGGCTCGATAGCAAAACACAACGAGGCCATTTAAAAAAACTTCGTAAGTACACGGAATAACTAGGGTTCCCCACCTACAACCATTTTTTTACTTTAAAATATTTATAAGGTAACCAGCCTGATAATAACATTAGCGCAATTGACAGTGGGTATCCAAAACGAAAACTTAGCTCGGGGATAACTTTGAAATTCATTCCATAAATACTTGCAATAAGTGTTGGTGGAAGAAAAATAACGGCTGCAATAGAGAAAATTTTAATAATATTGTTTTGTTCTATATTCACCATGCCCAAGGTCGCATCAAGTAAAAAATTAACTTTAGAAGTAAGGAACTTGGCCTGATCGCTAAGTGCGCTAATATCTTTTGTCAATGTAGCCAATCTTGAGCGCATGTCCTCATCAAATTTCGATGAAACTGCCTGTCCAAAAAAACCATTCAGCCGGTTAAAGCTTACCAAACTCTCCCACACTTTCGCATTCAAATCACCATTAGAGCCAAGCTGTTGCAACAATTGCTTATAATCCAATTTAATTTGATCAGTTGATTGTGTTCGAAAAATAGTCTGCGAATAATTATCCAAACCACGTCCAATAAGTTCAGATATATCTGCTAGCCTGTCGATGGTTGCTTCCAATAATGAAATGATTAAAAAGATGGCATGGTTATTATCAATGGATAATTTGGGTAAGTGGGAAATAAATAGAGAAAATGCCTGCGGCTCAATATATCGTACTGTAATTAATTTATCGTCCTTAAGAATCAACGTGATTGCATCACTCGTCGGATCGGAAGAATCAGACTTGGCAATCATTGTTGCTGTCATAAAAACAATGCCATCATCTTTATAAAGGCGACTGGATGGCTCAATTTCTTGCATTTCCTCCCGTGTAGGCAGCTTCAGATCGATAAATTTTTTAATCACCCCGGCTTCTTCCTTGGAGGGATGAAGTAAGTCAATCCAAATAGCATCACGCAACAACGCCTGATTCTTAAGCGTGATAATTGCGGGTTTATATGGGTCTTGATTCAAATAAGCAGTGATCATGGGAATCCTATTAACTTATTCTAACAAGAATATTCCGCTCTACCTCAAGACGCAAGCCTAACGTGCCACAAAAAAAACACACTTACGTGGCAGCTAAGTGTGTCATGAATAAATTGTTAAATATTTTATGTAGAACAAACAGCTTGCACAGAATCGCTGCCCATATTGACAAGATTTACCGTCGTTCCAGGCTCTGCACTCACCGTAATACTTTCATTGTTTTTTACAGTGACAGATGTCGCATGCCCTTTCGTTAAATTTTTACCATTCACTTTGCCTTTGTTCTCCATAATACTCACTAAAATAACACTCTTTGTTTGTTTCACTTGAATATTACAAGTGGCATTCAATGTCCAAAGATAATTATTTGTTAATGATTTGGTTTCATTAGGGCTAAGTTTAATTACATTTTGCGCATAAGCTTGTGAACTCATTACTACTAAAGCAAGCACTGCAATCAAGTATGATTTAAACATGTAAACTCCCTTATTAAGATGTGCTCCAAAAACATCAAAAAGATGCCGTCAAGTTCCAATTGGAGTTATTTACCAACGAACCGTAAGAATTGTACACACAATTAATTAAGGAAATATTAGGGGTTTTTCTTACCGCGATAGCACGGATGCCGTCATTCTCGACACACACGTTTGTTTTCCCGCCTCATTATAAAGATCAATCTGCCATACTTGTGTTGTGCGACCTATGTGGATTGGGCGTGCAATCCCTGTGATTAATCCGTCTCTTACCGATCTTATATGATTCGCATTTATTTCCAAACCGACGCAATAGAACTTTTCAAGATCAATCACAGCGTTTGCTGCCGTGCTGGCTATGGTTTCTGCCAATACAACATTGGCGCCGCCATGAACAATACCCAAAGGCTGCTTTGTTCGTGCATTAGCAGGCATTGTCGCAGTTAATGAATCATCCCCAACTGCAATGAATTTAATGTCTAAAAAATCTGCTAGGGTGTTCTCACCGCGTTTATTCAGATCCGCTGGTGTAAACGGTTTAAACCATATGGCCATGTATGACTCCGTTGTAAAAAAACTAGATACCCCGCAG